>CALDJV010000675.1 GCA_937899305.1 uncultured Cytophagaceae bacterium | reverse complement strand
AGTTCTGAAATGGGAAAGTAATTATTTTCTTATCCCTTAGCCTTAGATCAACGCTCAGGCAATGCGGCCCAAGACATCAAGAACGAAACAAAAAAAGCGGCGGTAAAAATGGGTAAGTCGACCAAATATCCTGATGCTATTCCCGATTTAGAAGCTGGTTTGGCCTATGCCAAAAATATACTCAAAGCCAACAAAATCATTTATTGGGGCAGTTCTTATTCAGCTTCATTGATGTTTTATATGGCCAGTAAACATCCTAATGACATTCAGGCAATTTTGGCGTTTTCTCCTGGAGAATATTTTGAGATTGAAGGAAAAAAAATTGCTAGTTTTGCTGCCCAAGTAAAATGTCCGGCATTTGTAACCTCGGCCAAGAATGAAAAAAAGCAATGGCAGGGCATGTACAAAGTCATCGCGAGTGGACAAAAGCAATCGTTTTTACCCCACGTAAAGGGTTTTCATGGCTCTAAGGCTTTATGGCCTTCTAATGCTGGAAACCAAGCGTATTGGACAGCAGTAAAAACATTTTTGAAAAAGATAAATTAACACCATAATGAGTAAACCAGGCTTTAGGTTATTTATTAGTGATTGTGATGGCGTATTAATCGATAGTGAGATATTGGCCGCCCATATGATGGTAGCCCACCTCCAAACATTTGGGGTAACGATTGCTCTCGAGGAATACCTACGTACCTGTTCGGGTAGAACTTTTACTGATATTATGACCACTTTCTCACAGCAATATGGTTTTGAGCTTGCTTCTGATTTTGTAGAAGTGATTACCCAAAAACACGAAGCATACAGCAAGGATCACCTACAGGCCATTCCTGGCGTCAAAGAAGCCTATGCTCAAATAAATTTACCCAAGGCCGTGGTGTCCAATAGTTTGCTTTGGCAAGTAAAACACGCAGTAGAATTTGTAAACATGCAAGCCGTATTTGAAGATCGTATGTTTTCTGCAGAAATGGTGGCTCGCCCCAAGCCTCATCCTGATATTTATTTACATGTAGCCCATCAGTTTGGTCTGGAACCAGCCGAAATCATTGTAATTGAAGATAGCAAATCGGGGGCAGCAGCAGCAGTAGCGGCCGGAATGCATGTAGTGGGTTTTACCGGAGCCAGTCATATATTAGACGACCACGTGGATAAGCTATTGGAAATTGGGGTAAAACAGGTCGTCCATAAGATGGAAGACTTACCTGCGGTAGTCAATGCCTTGTTGTAAAAAAAAAGCGGCAACTTTGCAATCAAAGTTGTCACTTTTTTATCTAAAATTTAAACTGTTTTAATTCTTTCCACCTTCCAAAATCTTACGATAACGAGGCATGTCTTTGAATAGTTTCAAAGCCTCTTGCACATCCTGATCACGCTCGAAAGTAGCCTCAATTTGCCCCTGTTCCAGGTAATAACGTAAGATAATCTCTAACTCTAAATTTTCTTTGATTTGATTTCGGAAAGTAGTCAAATCCGAAGCCTTGCTGGCAGTCATTTTTTGCTGTACTGCCTGAATCTGGCCCTTGATCTTATCATAAGTCCCTTCGCTCTTGGCTTTCGCTTCTAATTTTCTCAAAGACTTTTCTACTTTGGTTGTATATTTATAGTCTTTGCTTTTGAGCCAAGCCACAAACTTTTGATATTCAGCATTGCTCAACCTAAATTCCTTGGCAGGCTTAATGGTTTTGTGTTGCTTGACATAAGCTGTAGCATAATCAAAAATCAACCCCTTGCGTAAAAGTGTGCGAGTAATTGGAGCCAATTTTTTGGCTGGTACCGCAATATCAGGGTCCAGGCCAGTGCCATCATATACGGTACGGCCATTTTTGGTTTTGAATGCTTTTTTGAGTGAGTCAGGCAAGCGTCCCGTTTTTTGGTCTTCTTGACCACTGTAGTCAATTGCCTGAATACAACGCCCACTAGGAATGTAATATTTAGCCGTTGTAATCTTTACCTGCGAATTGTATGACAATGGCCTTGGGATTTGCACCAACCCTTTGCCAAAACTACGTTGCCCAATGATTACCCCTCGATCCGAGTCTTGCAGAAAGCCTGCAACAATCTCAGAAGCAGAAGCACTGTTTTCACTGAGTAACAATACTACTGGAATTTCAAGATCCATGGCCTCTTTCATCGTTTTGTAACCCCGATTGAAATCTTTCACTTTTCCTTTGGTATTTACCACCTCCAAATCACGATCCACAAAAATATTACAAATACTCACTGCTTCTATTACCAACCCTCCCGGGTTGCCTCTCAAGTCCAACACCAATTTTTTCATCCCCTCTTTTTTCAACTTCTTGAAAGCGGCTTTCACCTCTTTAGATGCGGTGCGAGTAAAACCCTGCAACTTAATGTAGCCCACTTCTTTGGCCAGCATTCCTGAGTAAGGTACATCATCAATCTTGATATTCTGGCGAGTTACCTCAAATTTCAATCGCGTTTTATCTCCGGGGCGTGCAACAAGCAACTCCATTTTAGTTCCGGCTTGCCCCTTGAATATCTTGTCAATTTCCTTGGTAGGTTTGTTCTGAATATTGATTCCATCTACCTCTACAATTTCATCTCCAATCCTTAGTCCTGCTTTGTAAGCTGGTGATTTTTCATTGTATTTTACAATAATGGTTTTGCCATTGTAAGTACGCGAAACCACCCCTATTCCACCATATTGCCCAGTATTTTGGGTACGATAGTCTTCTATTTCGTCTTCAGGAATGTAGTTGGTGTAAGGATCAAGCGATTTTAGCATCCCATCCAATCCATTTTTCATGACCGTACTAGGGCTTACATCTTCTACATAGTTTTGATTAATCTCCCTAAAAACCTGGGCATACAGTTCAATACTCTTGGCTATTTCAAAATATTTGTCACTTGGTCTTTTAAAGGCCAAAACTCCTACCAATAACAGCACCACGGCAATTTTGAAATATCGATTTTTATAAAACTTCGTTTGGAATATCTTCTTCATTGGTATTTCCTTTTCAATACACTGTTTTCAAATTATCGCTTGGCCTTTTTGGTAATGGTCAATGCCTGTTTGTAATCATTCATGTTCTCAAACAACTTCAAAGCCGCCTTGAGCTCCGCATCTTCTCTAAAAGATACTTTGGTAAGTCCCTTGTGCAAGTAATAACGAGACGCAACCTCTAGCTCAAGCAAATGTTTGATGTCTTTTTTATAAGTAACCAAATCTTGCTCTTTGTTATGCGATACTTTGGCTTTGAGCGTACTCAATTGATTTCTGATACTTTTGTAGTATTGCTCTTCTTTGGCCGTTTTTTCAAGGCCTTTCAAACCATTCTCTACTTGGGTTTCGTAATCATATTTTTGCTTTTTTACCCAGTTTACAAACGCGTTGTATTCTGTATCAGTCAGCTTAAACTCCTGAGCACTGGCAATGGTCGCGTGTTTAGAAGCATAGATGTTGGCATAGTCAAACAAAAGTCCTTTGTCTATCAAACTATTGACAATGGGTGAATAATCCTTTTCTTTGGTTAAAACATCGGGAGCCAAACCATTACCATCGTACACAGTACGGCCATTTTTGGTTTTAAAAGCAGTTTTGAGAGAGTCTGGGAATTTTTTGGCAGAACCATCCGCATTGTGTTGGCTATAATCCAAGGCTTGAACACAGCGTCCACTCGGAATATAGTACTTGGCAGTCGTTACTTTCAACTTGGCATTATAAGCTAAAGAACGAGTAGTTTGCACCAACCCTTTACCAAATGTATTTTGTCCTACCAACACACCACGGTCATAATCTTGAATCACCCCAGCTACAATCTCTGAAGCAGAAGCACTTCTTTTGTCGGTAAGCACCACTAAAGGAATCTTGGTATCGTAAGATCTATTCAATGCACGATAAGTTTGGTTGATTTCTTTCACTTTTCCTTTAGTCTTCACTACCTCTGAATTGCGATTGATAAACAGGTTAGAAATATTAATGGCTTCGCTCAACAATCCTCCTGGGTTTCCACGCAAATCCAATACAACCTTTTTAGCTCCTTTGGCCTTCAGTTTATGCAATGCCTTGCGTACTTCGCGAGAAGCTCCTTGAGTAAAATCAGTCAACTGAATATATCCTACGTCATTGGTCACCATATCATAGAAGGGCACATTGTCAATCTGAATGGTTTGACGCTTGAGGGTGACTTCAAAATCAGGCTTACCCACTCGTTTAATCTTCAAAGTGAGGGGAGTATTGGGCGCTCCTTTCAATAGTTTACTTACCTGAGTAGTGGTTTTAGCCTTCAGCGCTATTCCGTTGATGGCCATAATTTCATCACCAATTTTAAGTCCAGCCTTGTAAGCCGGAAAACCTTCATAAGGCATAATCACCAAAGTATTGCCGTTTCGGTTGCCAATAGTCGCTCCAATTCCACCATATTGCCCGGTAGTCATGGTACGATAGTCAGCCAAATCTTCTTCTGGAATGTAATTCGTATAGGGATCCAGTGATTTTAGCATTGCATCCACTCCTGTTTTCATCAATTTAGAAGGGTCAATCTCATCTACATAATAGGTATTGACTTCTTTGAATAAAGTAGCGAAAATGTCAAGGTTTTTTTGTATCTCAAAGTACTTGTCGTTGGGAATGGTTTTAAAAGCAAACAAACCTGAAATAATCAGGATAAAAGCTATGCCCGTTATTTTGTGTTTTTTGGTTACCATATGTGGTTCATTTTTTTTAAATATTGTATAATTTTTTTAGAACTCAATACCTGAAGTTAATTTATGCATGATGATTTCTCTCGAAATCCATTATTGCGTAACATCAATGCGCTAGTATTTACCAAACAGACGTAATTAATAAATATACTAAGAATAGTATACCCGTGTCGCACGACTCACTAGTTTTAACAGATATTTATAGGGATACTTTCCCCTATTCCTCCTTATCATTAAGAAGTTTTTTCGTTAAAACGTTCAAAAATCAATATTGTTTTTCGTTGAATCTGATCGAGTGGTAGTTTTTCTTTGGCAATGTATATAAAACCAATCGTAGCTATTTTGTAATTTCCTGCTTTATCTTGCAATTGGTGTTTGTTCAAACGGTAAGCCTCTTTGAGCAATCGTTTGATGGCATTGCGATCTACAGCGCTTTTAAAGTTGCGCTTGGGCACCGTAAAAAGTACTTGAGGGGGAGTTGGAGAGGGGTTTTGCTGAAGAATAAACTTGACTTTAAGTGGAAATACAAAAGTATCTTTCCCTTTAGAAAAGAGTTTTTGAATTGTTTTTTTACTCTTCAGACGTTCATTTACCGGGAAGTTATGCTTGATGGCCAATAGTAAATGATCAGTTATGAATGGATAAATAATTTCTTTTCTGGGCAAAAAAAAAGTTAAACTATCCGTAGTATGTAAACCAAGGAGAAGAGTGACAGTTTACAAAATAAGGATAATTTAACTTCTCAAAAAATGTAAGCAGAAGTGCATTTCAATCAAACCGTGACTAACGCTTGGTCTTCTTGATCACTCGCTTACCTCCTTTTGACAATATCACACTATCATTATGAGAGATCAAACGCTCTCCTTTGTGGCGTCCCTCAGTAGATACTGACAATTTCTTTCTACCTTTAGATCTTCGGCGTGCCAAAACTTTTCTACCGTTTACATCTTCCATGCGCGCTCTGAATCCGTGCTTGTTTCGTCTTCTTCTATTCGAAGGTTGATAAGTTCTCTTCATTTCTTTACTACGTTCTAAATTAAGGCTTGCAAATATAGTTTGTTATTTTTTGAACAGCAAACTTCGCTTGGATTTTGCCATCAAAAAATTGATTTTTCTAACAAATTGGTAAAAACATAGGCACAAGTCATCTACCCTTCCAGGTTTTATGGTTTCATCAAGTCATTGTTTGATTGTGCTCAACAACGCTTTTATAGTAAATGAAGTGAAACAATTTTAAAGACAACAATTGAACAATCCATCAATTACATTAAATTTGTTCTCACATTTGTTTATTAAAAACAAATGATATTCATTATAATTGGTTGATTTTAAAGACATACTGAGAAAAGCTACTCAACAAGTATGCCTTTGAAACCAGATCGTATCCGACAACAAACCTAATTCATAAAGTGTTAATTAGCGAATGGAAAATTCGAGGGTAAATATCATTAGACAAATCAGTCGCTTTATAGAGCATGCCTACGTGAATGAAGATGATGAAAAGTGGCATTTTTTCTTCAGGTCCTATTTCAAGCAATTCTATGAAGAAATACAGGGAATCTACCAAGATTGGTTTCCCTTGGCCAAACATTACCATGATGACGAAATCACCAATCATCTATTTAAAAGTAAAGTAGAGCGCAAAGAACTCAAAACCTGGATAAAATACGAATGGTGTGCCATGCTTACGGTGGTTCATCAACTTCACTGTAAAGTACAAACCTCCGAAAAGCGTACTGACAAATCCACTTACCAATCACTTTTTAAGCAACTTACCGAAGTAATTTACGAAATCAGTGTTTTTTTCGAGTTTGCTCATAATGTGGTGGTAGAACGAGCCAATAAGTTTTTTGGGGATGGTAAAAAATCAGTGCTTGACGCTAGAGAAGTACACACCACCCAAGATTTACACCTACGTAAAACCAGTGCTTTGCCCTTCAGCTTGGGGAAACTCAATCCTCGCTCTGAGCAAGTGGTGTTGTTGCGGGAATCTATGAAAAAATGGATCAAAGACGTTTTTGGAATCAATTATGTGACCGACCTTCAGGGAAATGTGGTAAAGCTCGAAGCTGAGTTATTATTCAACCTGATTGACTCTACCCAGCAGAGTAATCATTTTCCAGTGGATAAGGACTTTATTAAGCTCATTTATGCCTGGACTACTCCCGACCTACAGGCACGTATTTTGGCCTATACTTGGGAAATAGAGTGGGCCAAGCAAATTTTACAGCCTTTGTTTGACCCACAAAATATTCGCCTCAAAGTAAATTTTTACGATAACATACAGCAAATGCTCAAAGATATTTTACAAAGAGAAGATATTTTACTCCATCGGATTCGTAAGCCAGAAGCCTTGTTAGAAGGTTAACGCTCTTTTTATTGTTACATTGTTCCGCCTGTGGCTCATTGCTTCATTGTTAAATGGCTGCGCGAAGCGATGA
>CALDJV010000674.1 GCA_937899305.1 uncultured Cytophagaceae bacterium | reverse complement strand
CTGCTATTTCCACGAAGGGTTCTGTAATTTAAAAGGCCAAAGTCGAGCTTAGAAGCTCGATAAATTTGAAAAAAGCAAGATACTATGAAGATATTGGCCATTGGCAGAAATTATGTAGCCCACATTGAAGAGCTAGGCAATGAACGCCCCGAAGAACCAGTGGTTTTTACCAAACCCAATACTGCCCTGCTGAATAAGAATAAGCCCTTTTACTATCCAGATTTTACCCAAGACATCCACCACGAAGTAGAGTTGGTGCTTCGTATTTGTCGCAATGGCAAATACATTGACGAAAAGTTTGCGCATAAATATTACGATTCCATTGGGGTAGGCATAGACCTCACTGCGCGTGATTTGCAAACCCAAGCCAAGAAAAAAGGCTTGCCCTGGGCCATTGCCAAGGGTTTTAATGGTTCGGCTCCATTGGGCGATCATTTTGTGCCAATAGAGGACATTGATGACGTAAAAAACATCAATTTTCGCTTGGAAATAAACGGCGAGATTCGCCAACAAGGCAATACCAGCAAAATGATTTTCAGTTTTGAGGAAATAATTGCTTACCTTTCAAAATTCTTTTTACTTCAAAAAGGGGATCTCATCTTTACGGGTACTCCTTCAGGAGTAGGCCCCATTCAAGTAGGTGATACCATGAAGGCTTACTTCGAAGACCAACTCATGCTGGAAACTGCGGTGAAATAACGAGGTATTTTGAGAATTGAAGAGAAGTTTTAACATTTTTTTGGTGAAAACCTGAGATTGGCGCAATTTTTTAGAGTAAACATTTACTTACCAAATGATGCCATAGTCAAGCTACTGTAGAGTAGCCTCAAAAAAAATTATAATAGTGAAGATGACAACTTTTCGATACAATTTTGAGGTTGGATAAAACCCACGTTGGTCTACCTTGGAGTATCACTTTTGTTTTTTATGTAATTTTTGTAATATGCCTAACAATTTACCATGGCATCAAATTCACGGAAGTATTTAAATTTCATATATCTTGCTTGCTGCTTAGTTGCCTTGTTGGCCGCTTTGGGGGTAGGGGCTTTCATGTCTTCCAAACCACGCACCATTGATGAGCAAAGGGTAAAAGAAATTACCAAAAAGGTAAACCGTGAAGTGGGAGCCATGCAGAAGGAGGCGGGCAAAATCAACCGCACGATTCTTACCAAAGGACTTGCCGCATTCATTGATAGTGACTTCAAAGCCCGTTATAATTTCTATATTTTTCACAAAGAAGACCTCAAGTACTGGACAAATTATCGTTTTGTACCCAATTATCAAGAAGTAAAAGGGCAGTACCTCACCAGGGTACGAAATTACCGCAATGGCATTTATCTTACCCTCAAAACTACGGTTGCCCATCCTACTCAAGGCAAGTACGAAGTATATACCCTATTGCCTATTTACAAGAAATACCCCATCAGCAATACCTATCTAAAGTCGGGCTATAATGAAAACATCATTACTGATAATACCATCAAAATTTCTTTGGAAAAACAAAGCGATACTCGTAATGTATACAGTACCCAAAAGGTTTTTCTATTTAGCCTCGAACCCTCCGACAAACCTTTGCTCAAACAAGGAGAGACTTCGTACCTTACCATTGTATTGATTTGTCTAAGTGTGTTTTTCTTAGGGCTACAGGTCAATCGCTGGGCGCGAAGTTTACTTAGCCGAAAGCGCTTTGAGTTTGGTTTTTTGTTGTTTGCGGGGTATTTGTTAGGAGTGCGCGCCCTGATGCTCCAATTTGGCTTTCCGGGAGACTTTACCAACAGCGCTTTGTTTGATCCTAGGGTGTACGCTTCCTCAGCAGTTTCTCCCTCTATTGGAGACTTGTTGATCAATGTGAGTATTTTGGCAGGTTTGATGGTTTATTTCTCATCTTACTATTTCAGGTCTCACTCGTTTCGATATTTTATCAAGATGCCTTACCCCCAGAAACAGTCAGTTTCGGTGGTACTGGTATTGTTGAGTTTTTTTGGTTTGCACTTGGTTTTTTATGTCCTCGAAACCATCATTGTGCATTCACAACAACTCAACGTAGACATTACCGAAAATATTGAGCTCAACAGTACCAAAGCGGTAGTAGGGATTATTTTTCTGCTGTTATCGGGGGTTTACTTTTTTTCTACTCATATTTTTAGTCGCCTCTTTATCCGACTCAACTTACCTACCAGTAGATACATTACTCAAGATTCGGCTTCAGTCATTGTATTATTTGTATTGGGGGCGGGGGCTTATACATTGGCGAGTTACTTATTGGGTATTTTTCACCTGGTCATTCTGGTTGTCAATACCTTGTATTTTTTTGTTTTGGTTTCGGTAAAACTCCCCAAACATTTGTACCGATTCAAATATTTGTCTACTATTTACATGTTTTTGGGAGCCTTGGCTTGTGCCTCATTGGGGGCTTTTGTAGTAGTAGACACCGGCGAAGAAGAAGCCATTGAGAAGAGACGAAAAATTGGTGATTATTTAATTGCCGAAAATGACCTTCAAACGGAGTTTTTGTTAGACAATGCAATCAAAGCGATCAAAAAAGATTCACTCATTACCAAGGCATTTGCGGATAGTATCTCTTCAGAACAACTGATAAAAAAACGAGTAACCAGTCATTTGGGTAATGACTTTAACAAGTACTTGGTAGACATATTACTATTTGATGGGGAAAACGGGAATACTTATGCATCGCAAGTGAGCAATGTGGCCAAAACCACCCGTGACCCAGCTATTTTTAAGGATGATGTCATCTTTACCAATTACTTTACCTTTAAGAAAAAATACAATCGGATTTACTACGAGACCGAAAGACCTGGTATTTATTTCATCAATGACTTGGGGGCCAACCTAATCAAGCAATACCTGGGGTTTGTACCAGTGGGCAAAAAAAATAGAGCCAATGGTTACATTATACTAAATCTAAAGCAAAAAAGGGCTGTAACGACCAATGTATACCCCGAATTGTTGGTAGACAAACAGTTTTTGCGTACCTCAGAGTTGAAAAAGTACAGTTATGCGGTATACGAAAAAGGCAAACTGATTTATAGTGCGGGTACTTACAACTACGAACGAGATTTTCAACTTGAATTTTTGAAGAATGATCAGGCTTTGAAGAAAGGCTTGGTGCATAAAGGTTACAAACACTTGGTGACGATAGGAGGGTCCAAAAAATTTGTGGTGATCTCCAAGCCCTTTGGTCCATTTCGTCAATTTTTCTCCAATTTTTCTTTCTTATTTCTGCTGTTGGTATTGTTCATCACCAATATTGTGTTGCTGGTGAGCCTATTGACTCGAGTGAGGAAAATCAAAGTCAACTTTGCTACCCGAATCCAGTTTTACCTCAACGTGGCCTTCTTTCTTCCTTTGATTACGGTAAGTTTGGCGACACTTAGTTTGATCAATACCTCTTATCAAAGTGATTTTGACAATGCTTTTTTTGAAAAAACCGAAACTGTAGCCATCAATATACTCCCTTATGTAGAGAGTTATCAAGACAAAGCACTTACTCAAGGGCAATTGTTTGAAAAGCTGACCCAGATAGGGCAGTACCTCGAGGTAGACATCAATATATTTACCCCCAAGGGTGAGTTGGTGACTTCTACTCAACCCTCGATCTACGAAAAAAATGCGCTCTTGTCTAAATACCTGAATTACAAGGCTTACCGCACCCTTTCGGGTAACCAAGTCAAGAAGGTGTTGCTGAGTGAGTCGGTAGGAGCATTGAATTATAAATCGGTTTATATCCCGCTAAAGTCTTATGAAACCAAGAAAACGTTGGGGATTTTGAGTATTCCGTTTTTTGATTCTCGCACCGAATTGGACGAGAAAATGGTGGATGTACTTTCTACCATTATGAATATTTTTACGACGATTTTCATTGTGTTTTTGGTGATTTCGTACTTTGCTTCACAGGTGCTTACCGACCCATTGCGTTTGATTACACAAAAAATTCAAAAAACGACCCTACACGAAAAGAACGAACCACTAGAGTGGAATTCGGACGACGAGATTGGATTGATGGTAGGGGAATACAACAAGATGTTGGTAAATTTGGAAAAGAGTAAAGAGGCGTTGGCTCGTAGCGAAAAAGAATCGGCTTGGCGAGAAATGGCTCGGCAGGTGGCCCACGAGATCAAAAATCCATTGACACCCATGAAACTCACTTTGCAAATGTTAGAAATGCGTTTGCAACAGCAAGACGAAGCGGTGAGAGAGGCTTTTGCCCGGTATTTTCAAACTTTGCTTACCCAAGTAGACACCCTTAGTGACATTGCTACCTCTTTTTCTTCATTTGCCAAAATGCCCATTCCCAAAAGCGAACGTTTTGAGGTATCTTCGGTACTGCAAGAGACGGTGAGCTTGTATACCAACAATAAAAATGTAGACCTGGAAGCCAACATTGCCAGCGGTGATTTTTATGTATTGGGAGATAAAAAACTGATGGGACGTATCTTCACCAATCTGGTACTGAATGCGATTCAATCGGTATCGGGCGATACGCGTCCTCTGGTGGGTATCAATCTGACCCGTTTACCCCAAAACACCATCCGAATTGAGGTAAAAGACAATGGAAGTGGGATTCCAGAAGATATTCGGAAAAAGGTTTTTGTGATCAATTTTACTACTAAAGAAACTGGTTCTGGGATTGGATTGGCGGTGGCCAAAAGAGGGATAGAGCACGCTGGCGGTAATATTTGGTTTGAAACCGAAGAAGAACAAGGGACCAGCTTTTTTATTGATTTGCCGTTAATGGAATAAAGTTTTATTGTTAAATTGCTATATGCAATTTAGCTATTAACAAAATAGAGCCTGCAATCGTCAAAAGACAAAGTATAGAATCAATTTGGTAATCAAAAATTGAAACAAATGAAAGATCAGAATTTAAGCAACTACTCTAAGGAAGACTTGGAAGAGAAAGCGCAACAAATTATCAAAGAAGCCAATGATATCAGTCATTCCATCAAACAATACATTGCAAAGCTTGATTTCAATCAGTTGAATCAAGACGACATCAATAGATTATTTGAGATGGGAGAAGACGTGCGTAAGATGCACAAAGACTACGATGAAAAGAAAAAGGCATTGGAGAAAAGAAAAGAAGACGAATTATAAAAGGACCCGGTGGGTGAGCCTCATTCACCGGATGCTTTCATTTTATCCACTTCATTGTATCTATGCGTTTGAGCCAACTCGAAAATGAACTTAAAAAACGGTTTGTTCATCCTTACCAGTGGGGGCGAGTACAAAACAACTCCTGGGATGAGCCTACCAACTTTATTTATGACACCCCCTACTTAGAAAAAGTACTTGATGAATGCCGAAACCGCTTTGCGACCTACCAAGATGCCCACGAGTGGCAAAACTACGCCTTGAACCGATGGTATAATTTCTGGTCGGCGTGGGCCGTCGAGAAAATATTTGGTGCTTCACCAGAGGTGGTATCTGCTCAAAACCCCAAAGATGCAGAGAAAGATTTTTTTATCAAAGGATTTCCGTTCGATCATAAAACCACTGTTTTTCCCAAACGCTATCCCCATTCACCACAATACGCACAACAAAACCCTGAAAGCTTGATTCACTGGTTGTATGAGCATCAATCGGAGGGCAACCGCCAACATTTCAAAAACCGTCTGTTCATTGTGTTGTATGATTCCTATTTTGAGCGGCATTGGCAGTTGCGGGCCCACTTGGTTTGGCTTAAGGCTTTGGTAGATTATTATGTCAATCATTTTGATGCTGAAAAGCTGATCAAGGTGCATCTAGAAGACCGCCCTGGTGCAGTAGCAGACATTATTTGGGCTATCAGATAAAAAATAGTCGTATGGGGTACTTTTCCTGTATTTCAAGTTAGGAGTGTTCAGTTAGAAACTCTAATTTGCGGCATGAACTACATTGGGTCAAAATACAAGCTTGCCGAGTTTATCGAGCAAAGTATGTTAGCAGTGGTAGGAAGTTTTGAAGGGGCTATCGTAGCCGAACTCTTTGGCGGAACTGGCATCATTGCCCGGAACTTAAAACCAAAGGTGAAAAAGGTGATTGTCAATGACTTAGAGCCTTATAGTTTTACCTTGTTAAAAAACTACATTGGCAATACGCAGTCTATTGATCAGCAAGCGACATTGCTCGACACTTTGAATAACCTATCTCCTCGTAAAGGATTTATTTATCAACATTATTGCTTAGGAGGTGGGAGTGGACGAATGTATTTCAGTGATGAAAATGGGCAAAAAATAGATGCCATTCGAGAGGAGATTGAGACCTGGAATAAAACCCAAATCATTGATGAGCCTACCTATTATTTTTTATTGGCCAGTTTGCTGGAAAGCGCCGATAAGGTAGCCAATACGGCCTCAGTGTACGGAGCTTTCTTGAAGCATTTGAAAAAAAGCGCGGCCAATTCATTACAACTCCATCCAGCCCGATTTGCGATTACCCAGCAAACAAATGAGGTATACAACCAGGACGCCAACGAATTGGTGAAAAAACCTGAAGTAAAGGGCGATATTCTGTACTTGGATCCTCCTTATAATGCCCGACAGTACGGGGCCAATTATCATTTGTTGAACACCATTGCGCTTTACGATGAGTTTGAGCCCAAAGGTAAAACTGGGTTACGAGATTACAATCGGTCGGTGTATTGCCAAAAAGACAAGGTAGCCACCGCTTTTGAAGCTTTGATTGCTGCGGCTCGCTTTCAACATATCTTTGTGAGTTACAACAACGAAGGGCTTATGAGCAAGGAGGAGGTAAAAACGATCTTAAGTAAATATGGTAATTACCAATTGAAAACGACTCAATATCAGCGGTTCAAGGCCGACAAGACTGAAAACCGAAACCACAAGGCCAGCGCTACTGAAGAGTACTTGCATATTTTGACGAAATTTTAGTTTTGTTTAGTTAGTAGTCAATGGTCCATAGTCAATAGTTTCTTTAGTTGGTAGATCGTAGTTAGGAGTTGGTAGTTTTATTTAGTTTTTTTGTCCATAGTCGATGGTCCAATGATGTTTCCATAAGGGTTTGAAAGAGTGGCGTTTTTTTACGCACATAATATACTCCTATTCTATTCAAAGCTATTTCTCTT
>CALDJV010000673.1 GCA_937899305.1 uncultured Cytophagaceae bacterium | reverse complement strand
CAAAAATCCAGGAGTAACTTCTCCAGTAATGGGATTCTCTTGATTGATATGCTTAACTACAGTTGGGTTGATTCCCTTGTTCCAAAACGCTTTCTTTTGTGCTTCGGTCAAAGTTTTTACTTCAGGTGTGATTTGCTCTTTCTGGTTACAAGAGAAGACAAAGGTAACCATTGCCATGGCGATCGCCATGGTTAAAAAAGTACTTTTTCTCATAATTTTTAAAATTTGTGTAATATAATCATCCTGCGAACAGAATGTTCAATGGCAATGATATCACATTCCAGAATTTATTACAATTATAGAGGGTAAACAAAAAGTAAACAGCCCTTAAAATTTCATAGATAACAGGTAAACTGTAGTAGTGTCAACAACTTGTAGTGGAGCAAACGGTATTTCACATAATTCACTGATAATAAACAAGTTAAAAAACAACCAATAAAAGAAAGCCAACGAAAAAGCTACAAAAACTAGGTAAACAATTTAAGTGGCAAAAAATTAACAAATGAATATCTAATCAAATTTCAAACTACCTATATTTATCCAAATCTGGGTAGTTTGAAAGTAAAACCACCAAAGTCATGTTGTATATTTCTAATGAAATTGACCAGATTCTTATCCTAAGAAGGCAGCGCATTTTGCGTAGACAGTGATGGGTAACATATAAATAATTTTGTACCTCCTTCCCGACAATAGGCCACTAAAATACAGGTTGGGTTTGAGTAAAATACATCTATCTCATTAGAAGTAAGAACAAGATAAATAATTACAGGCTTCTCTTTATTTTTTGCTGGGTCTTGCGGGCTCATTTTGGTTCTGTTATTTACATCCCTTATATTTCAGCATAAAAAGCAATCATGTGCGATGAACAAGATATTGAATAAAATTTTTCGCTCTCGTAGAAGTCGAGGTCAGTTTTTATTTGCTGGGTTTGGTTTTTTACTGGGCTTATTGATGTTGTTGCTTTCGGTGCAGCTCTATGTACAAGTAAACAAGGTACTGAATCCTAAAAATGCTTATCCAGAATACTTGATTGTGAGCAAACAAGTAAGTCTAGGCAACATGCTCACGATGGCTCGTGCCGATTTTCGCAAACGCGACCTTAGAAACCTAAAGAAGCAACCTTTTATTGAAGAAATTGGGCAGTTCCGCTCTAACCAATACAAGGTGATTGCTTATGCTAAAGGTCAAATTCCCTTTTATTCCGAATTGTTCTTTGAGTCGGTTCCCGACAATATGATTGGAGATTTGCCCAAAGACTGGGGCTGGAAAGAGGGTCAAAAACTCCTCCCCGTCATTATTTCCAAAAACTTTTTAGACTTGTACAACTTTGGCTATGCCTTGGGTAACGGATTGCCCCAAATATCGAGAGCGACCATTGGTTTGCTTACCGTAAGTGTTCGCATCGAAGGCCCTCAAGGCCGGGCGGAGTTCAAGGGAAAGGTCGTAGGTTTCAGCGAACGCATTCCCTCTATGATTGTTCCCGAAAGTTTTATGCTTTGGGCCAATAAAAATATTGGCCGCAATGAGGAGGTAAACCCTTCGCGTTTGATGCTTAAAGTGAAAAATCCGGCTGATCCAGCCATTGCCAAATACTTAGAAAAAAAGAAAATTCAAATCAATAAGGATCGGCTCAATGCCAGCAAAGCGGGGGGCGTAGTCAAAATAGTGATGTCGGTCATTAGTTTGCTAGGCGCATTTTTCATTGGTTTGTCGTTTGTAATCTTTATGATGAACTTCAAGGTGGTACTTGCCGAGGCCAAAAACGAAATCAAGCTCTTGATGCAATTGGGCTACACACCTGGCATGATTGGACGCAACCTCATTAGTTATTTCTTGGTTTTTGTAGCCATTTTGGTAGTCATTACCTCAGGATTGTTATACTATGGTATTTCGATTACTCAAAAATTTATGATAGATAGTGGCCTGGAAGTCAGTCGTGGCATCGAGCCTGTCGCCATTTTAGTCGGATTGGTGTTTGTAGGGTTGACTGTAGGAGCCAATGTATTGGTGGTCATGCGTATGCTTAATAAACAAGCTTAGTACTCGTTTTTTTGTCGACAGTCTTCGATAGACTGTCGACAATTAAATCATTTCATTCATTAAGAATTGATCTTGATCTTTGGGTGGGCAAACCGTATTTCGCCTTTCCTCCGCTCAATGATATTGATGAATTGACTCCCATGAGGCTTCAGTTTTTGTAGCCCTTTACGCAAACGGTGAATGCGTAAGTTCAGATTGTACTGATCTACTTCTTTGAGTTCTTCTTTGGACATTTCATGGGTCAGGTTCTCAATGTGTTGCCATCCCTGCTCCTTTTCTACTACTCCTGCATTGAGGTCTTCTTGTCTTTTTCGAGCCAAGGAAAGCAACATGTAATTGTAAGAACGTTCTCCCAAATCCATTTCCAATTGATTCACTACGATTTTAATCATCACTTTTTCCTGATCTGCGCTCAGAGTAAACTCAAACCAAGCGTTTTCCTTGATCCGACCATAGTCTACGGTTTCGTCTACTAGTTCGTTTTTAACAAAACGCCATTCTACACCATCACACACAAATATTTGGTTGTGTGCTAATTCAATGGTTTCTCCTCCCCTCTCCGCCTTCCATTGGCGATCAGCGGTACAATAAAACGCAATTTGAGGATTTTCTTCATTGGGTAATGCATAGTAAGACTCCAGTGGAATGATTTGATACGATCCGCCCATTGACTCTAGATAGTTCAACGGTGGCATGATATCTACTACTTTCCATTGAGTAGAGGCATCCTTACCAAACTGAATTGTTTGCTTTTGGGCCAATTTGTCTACATTGTTGTGCAAAAAGTTACCATTCACAACCGTACCATTACGACTGTGGTCTTTGATATGCCATTGTCCACCCTGCCAATAAATAGTTGCATGAGATTTAGAAACATCTTTTGCTTCTAATTGGGTAGAACTGTGGGGGCTTCTGCCAAAAATGTGCTGGGAATTTAGATAGATGGTTTTTTTAGTTAATATATGCTCTATAGTAGCCATAGGTGAAGCTGTTTTCCCTTTATTCAATATCTAATATTGGAATAAACTTCAAATTACTACCTTAAGTTTTAGAAATCAAGAAAATATTCAAAACCCCTATTCGGTCACCTCCTGGGGAGTAAACATGGCCACCAAATCTCCTGCACTACGAGTATGTTCGTCATAAGGAATCAATGTTACCTTGCCTTCGCTTTCGGTGTAAGGAGAGGCCAGGCATTTGAGCGCAAAATGTTTGGCATTGTCTTCAGTAGTGACTTCATCAATGGAGACACAATGCACGTCATTCATAAACACTGGGCCATTGAATGGTTGTTGCAAACCCTTGACACGTTTTTCGGCTTCTTGAAAAATATGTACTGCTTTAGCCAGTGGAATGCGAAAACTGGCTTCGTTGTTATGATTTAATTCTACAAACATATAGTAAGGCTGCATCCCCAATGCGGTTTCTTGGCTCCACAATGCTACCCAATCTTCTACGGTATCGTTAATGCCTTCTACCACTGGTCCCTGGCAGATAATTTTGGCTCCGGTAGCTTGAATTTTTCTGGTAGCCTCGATGACGTAGTCATTTTGCAGCTCTCGCGCGTGGGTAAGATGCGCACAAAAGGTAAGATTACGCCCACTGGATACAATATAACGAAACAGCTCAAGAATGTTATCGGCATCTTTATCAGTCGTAAAACGAAAAGGCCACCAAGTAAGAGCTTTAGTATTAAAACGGATTGTTTTTACTGAATCAACCTCTAACAAAGGATCTACATATTGTTTTATTTTATTGGCATTCAAAGTAAGGGGATCGGCTCCAGTAAATAATACCTCATTTATCTCCGGGTTTTCTTTCAAATAAGCTACCGGGGTGTTTGGATCTTGATAGGTTGTATTGCTTTGTACTTCGGTATTATTAAACGCAATCCAACGAAAGCAATATGAGCAATAGGCGTGGCAGGTTTTCAACATGGGATCAGGGAACAAACTCACGACGTTGTTAAACGAACGATACAGCCCCTGAATGCGTTGGCCACCTTGTTTGGGAAAACACTTTTCATCATAAGGAATCTGAGGGGTGGTCTTTTTTCGAATGGTTTCAATAAAAGGGTGCAATTCTTTGATCTTGACTCCGGCCTTATAAAAAAGCATCAATTGGTCATAGTCTTGGGCACTGATTACGTTTTTGTGCAAAAAATTGAGTCGAAACATCGGGTCATTTTCCAGGTTATCCCAATCAATCAAGTTCTCCAACACATAGTTATTTGTCTTGAAATAAAAGATTTTAGATAAAAGGATAAAGTCATCTTTTTGGGCCTGCGATAGCCGATCATAATACTTGGTTTTCTGGAAAGAATGATTGTTATAGGAGATATATTTCATAAAATTCTTTGGAATAAGTTAGATGAAAATACTTATTGGATTCAATTCTTTTTCAGTCAAAGGTTGCTCGAGCCAACCCATTTTTACTGGCACATCATACAGCCTTCCGGGGCCAGTTCTTCGCCAAAAATGCCGCATTCCAGGCACAATTACTTTTACCACTGGCAAGCCAATATCAGGTTGGGTAAGGTCAAGTATCAAGGTTTCTAACCCTTGCTTTTTGGCTGTTTCTATACAATAGCCAATGCTATCATAAATGGTAGGCTCACACAACTTGGGGTAATCTTGCTGTAAATTTTTAGTGGGTACTTGATCATCAGGTTGCAAGTACTCATTTTTGGCCATTGTTTCCCCATCTAGCCAATCTATAAAAGCTTGGTCATCCGTCAGGTATTTTTTACCACTTGCCAGAGGCAACAATTGATTCAATTCTATCACGGCCCGCTCAAGGGCTAAAGTAGCATCCAAATGAGCCCCAAAAGCATACAAAATCTTTTCTTTGCCATCATCAGGCTGGAGCAAACAAGAAATGGCCACAAAAACTGGAATGCCCAAATCAGAGGTAATATCCAGTACCCACAAGCTTCGCCCCAAGGATTGGTAGTATTGGATCATTTCGGTGACATAAGGATTATTCGTCGTGGTTAAGTCTACTGCCGGTCTTCGGAGTCGGTTATACCACCATATCGCGGTAGCATCTCGCTCTACCAACTCCAAAAAACCTTGCAAAATCGCTTCTTCTATCGTATTGCCCGCCGCACAACCATTGGAATCGGGATAAGCATACAAGTTGGCCTCGTCTCCTGCTGGATACTGAGCATAGCAAAATATAGTAGGCAGGTATTTAAATGCATGCTCAGTGAAAGAATATACCGGGCTCCAGTCCATCGCTTCTGTCTGGTCAAACGGGGCTGGAATCAACTCATAAAACTTGGCGGTATTCAGATTGATGGCATCCCGGTGGGCCATTTGAGTCTCGCTGTAGTTCATACACGCATTGGGGTGAATGGCTCCGGGTAAACTATCTAAACTGGCCGAAATGGTATAGGCATTGTGCTGGTACATCAAGCAATAGCGCTCGATGGCTTCACCCAAAGCGCCCATTTTTGCTTGATCATCGGTTTTTCCCTTGCCTCCGTTGCCACTACGTAGATGGTGATTGAGCCAAAACATAGATACACTTTGTAAGGCCAGGTTGCGTCCAGAAGCATAATTGTGAATATGGGTGTGGTTCAACTGTCCATATGGTGTTACTTGGGAAACAATGCCTGAAATGGGGCTGATGTGATGTTTGTATTTTTCGAAACTTGCTTCGGGCGACACTGTACGATACCCTCCCAAGTGAGACGCCAGAGAAGATTTTTGTAGGGTAATGGAGCGGGGATGCCTTACTTGAGCATCTCCACATACCGGGCATTGGGGGCGCTTTACTACAGTATGTACTTGTTTATCGAGGGTGTGGGCATCTACTGATACAATTTGACCACGCAACCAATGGTCTTGAGGCGCATACAACCACTTTACCAACTCAAGCACGGTGAGGCTCGCTGCTATTTGGGTAACCATCGGATGATTGACGAGTGGTTTGATAGGTCTTTCTTCAGTGTTTTTTATCGTCCGATAAAACTGATTCATCGGATGATGTAGTTCTATTCGATGGTGTAGGCATTCCCAACAAGCTGTTTCACCCGGAACAAAAATAGGCCCCAACCAAAGTGCGGTACCAGTAGGCTTGACCAGCATCCAAGGTGTTTTATCTTGCTCAAATGCTTGGCTTATCTTGCTTAATTCCCGGTGATTATAGTCATCAGTCACCACCAAATAGATGTCTGGTGTGCTTGATAATTGAAGTTGGCTTTGCTTACAGGCGGTCTCAAAAGCAAGGTGATCTACCCGCCCTAATTCAATGATCCCAATGCGTTTTTGTTGTAATGTCTGCGCTAATTTTGTGGTATCGAAACCTTGGGTTTGCCAATAAGCGGCTTGTTCGGAAGTAAAAAAATGACTCGCTTCGGTAATATATCCTTTGTTTTTTAGGGCCCAAACAGCTTGCATGGTATCGAAAGGTGACACCCCTTTGCTCGACAATTGGTCAGTAAGCTCTTGGAGTGAAACCGTATTTTGAATAATCTCCTGAAGCACCATATTTCCTACTTCATTCGTCAAGATCACCCCATCAGCTTCGGTACTCAACAAAATGTACTGATCATTTAGGCGCTCTGCCTGATAGATCGAGTTTAATTGTAGCGATTCAATCAAAATAATATCTGTTTTTTAGTTGGGAGTTTCTTTAGTCCATAGTCCACGGTCGATGGTCCATAGTTTTTTTAGTCCACAGTCGACGGTCCAATGCTGTTTCCATAAGGATTTAGATATGTGGTGGTAATCCACGAAAGCCCCCTTTAATTCCCCCATTTGGGGGAAACGCTACTCGCCATATGGGCTCGAATAATGTTAAGGAAACAGCATTGGTCGACGCTCCATAGTCCACTAATTAAATGAAAAACGTAAAATGATACGTCGCTTTGCGCAGCCATTTAACAATGAGCGAAGCGGAACAATAGAACAATTCGTTTTATGTCGCTTCGCGCAACAATTTAACCATATAGCAATGAGCCGAAGGCGGAACAATTAGTTTTTAGTCCACAGTCGACGGTCCATAGTCCATAGTTTTGAATCGCTTCACGCCACCATTTAACAATCAACTTTGACTAAACTCACTGCAAAATTTGAA
>CALDJV010000672.1 GCA_937899305.1 uncultured Cytophagaceae bacterium | reverse complement strand
TTAGCCAATTTTTTCAGTCGCCTGACAACAAGCTATTACATCAAATTTGGATTAGCTTCGCAGAGCTTGAACTTCGTTCTGCGGTTACTTTATTTTTCCGTTTTACTAAGTTATGTTTTTTTGAGAGATAGTAAAAAACTTTTTAAGCTCAAAAGTCGTTCAAAAAGCTGAGGCAATACAAATAAATAAAATCTAAAAAAAATTATATAATAAAACACAAATTGCAACGTATTAACTGTGTTTAAATAAAAAAGTACAAATACAATATTCCACAACACTAGATAATGAACAAGCGAACCAAAATATTATTTATCATATACCTGATCGTAGCTCCTCTGGTATATTTCATTTCTTCGGCTCATACGCCAAAACAGCAAGGACAAAAAATGGAGAACTTTGCTCAAACATTTGTTCAAGAACGCGCATCTAAACATACGCTTATCGCATTTATAAACTCTCAGACCAAAAATGTAGAATACCAAGCTTCTCTATCGAATAAACTCAAGAATAAAGGGGTGGATTTGGTGGTTTTTACAATACCATCTGAGCAAGAATCAAGTAATTTTGAGCAGCTACCTTGTAATGGTAATAGATGGAGGGTATATGCAGGGAAACAATATTTCAGTAAAGCAGGGCTCAAGACTACCACTCACAATCCATCGCTCCAACTATTTTTGGTAGACCAACAGATGAAACTACGCTATCAGGAAAAGCATTTTGATGATCACCCACTGGATTTGACGAAACTGGTCTCTCAGATCAAACAGATAAAATCATAGATTGGCCCTGACATTTCAGGGCTTTTTTTATGGATGAAATGTATCTGTAACAGACTTCCAATAAAAAAGGGATTTAGGGATGAAACAAAAATAACTTATTCAACTTAATTTTTTGGACTACATCCTTGTTGTTTATTCTAAAAGCGATAGGGTCATTTTTTCAAAACCGACCCCTAATTTTTAGTTGCTGAAACCTGTATTTAAGTCCATTTTATCAATGATAAATAGTACTTAAATAACCTGAACTTTCTTTCCGCCTTAGTTTGTTGGCGTTAAGAAATTTGTGGAATGAAGCCGTAAAAATGATCACTGAGCGAGGAACGAGGGAATGTTTGAGCATTTTAGGCGTAATGCAACAAATTTTAGCACAACAAACTACAGCGGCGGCTTTTTTTGGTTCGTTTTTTTAGCTGAAGAAAAAAATGAACGGATGTTGAGGGTAACGAATCGTCATTTTATCTCAAAGCCTGACTGATTACTAAGCTTGTAAATTTACCCAAGACAAAAGATATTTTAGGTAAAAAAAATGGGTACAGTTTTGAATGCCAATTTTTGAAACTAGGGAGGTAATTAATTTCTCATCCCTTAATCTTCAGTATCACTGAGGTCATTATCCGAAGCAGGGTTTGTATCTCCAAAACTGACAATCATTCCAATTCTGAAAGTATCGGACAAGGGATGATTGTATTGAGCAGTGAGGATGTAAGATGCATCTACTTGAACCGCCTTGTAGCGTATGCCCATTCCTAGAGTAAAAAATCGGCGGTCTCCTTTGGCTGGATTCTCAGAAAAATATCCCATCCGGGCAGCTATCGTTTTGTCATACCAATACTCTAGCCCTACTGCCCAAGTAATTTCCTGAAGCTCTTCTCGCCATCCTTCGGGTGCATCAGAAAAAGATTCTACGATTCCTCGAATAACAGGTTTGTCTTGATTATTGCTGCCCCCAATCACGAGACCTTCTGGGTCGATAGCCGGAGGAGTTGGCACCATCAATTTATTAAAATCAACCCCAATGGTCAAGGTTTGCAGGGCGTCAAAATTTAAATCTACTGAGGTACCCAAACGAACGTTGGTAGGAATAAAATCGCGAAAAGTATTGTTGTAGGCAATTTTAGGGCCTATGTTAGAGATATGGGCCCCAATAGACCAATTGATCGGCACCATCCCAATATTGCCATCATTGCGATAATACAGCGAAAGGTCGCCTGATCCGGTCGAACTTGGTGTACTCTGCAATTGAGTCGCACTGAGTACATCGGCCGACACATTGGAATGGATAAAGCGCCCACTCACTGCGGCACTAAAATGAGGAGATAGTTTACGAGAATAAGCCAAGGTAATGGCAAATTCACGCGGAGAAACTTGCTGACTGATCTGCCCCATGGAGTTTACAAAATCCATATCGCCCAAATCAAAATAGCGAACGGCTACGCCAACACTTTGTTTTTCAGAAAGTTTATAATTCCCGGTAAGGTGGTATAAATAAATTCCTTCGGTAAGTACTTGCAACCAAGGAGTTTGAGCAAACGAAAACGATGCCTTACTTTCCAGAAAGGCAAGTTTGGATGGATTCCAATAAATGTCATTTACATCTAAACTCGCTGCAACGCCAACTTCTCCCATGCCAGTACTCCTGGCATCGGGTGCAATCGTCAAAAAAGGAACTGCGCTTCTAACAGCCCTTTGAGAAGTATTTTGTCCAGTAAGATTAGTCATGTTTGTTCGTGGTGAGTTTTGAGCACACACCTGAGCTACCATCACTAAGTTACAAAACAATAGGGTGACAGATTTATACAGCATTATCACAATGTTGATGTCAGGCAACCAAGTATAACTATAAAACAGCTACCTGTATTGAATATGAGTTGTTTTTGAAGTAAATGTCTATCCTATAGGCGATGATTTTGAGTAAATATGATGGAGGTAAGTCTCGAAGCAATAGAACAAGTATGATGAGTACGCCTTACTTTCTATGCTTTGCTTGAGTTTATGAGTGTGGTATCCTTATGTCTTTTTCTAAATATAAGTGAAAATTAAATAACAAGTAAACAAAATTTGTGCAAATACCTTATCAAGTACAAACATTAATAAGATAAGTACAATTCTATGTAATATTTATGACAAAACCTATCCTAAAGTACAAAATCGTCGTTTAAGTCATTTCGAGAAGTTTACAAATAGTAAAATACCCAAGCAATGCCTTCAACCAGAGTTACTTCAGAATATAGAGCTAAATTTTGAAGCACTTCCCCTATTTACTATGGCAAATAAAGCTTTGCACTTCTATATTTACTTACATAACACTAACAATGACATATACTATACTTGTTCATTTCTTTGAAAAAATTTTTTGAGTATAACAAGTCAGGTTGAATAAGCCCAATAAAAAGCATTCAGTGAGCAACATCGCCCAAGCAGCCCCAGGTGCTTGATAAAAATAGATCAAAGTGAGGCTTGTCAAAATATAAAAAACCACCCCCCAAGCAGATAACTGGGTATACACCTGCTCTTTTCCGAAGACCAATAAGCTTTGTCCGGCTGGAATGTTGAGCAATGCCAACAATGAAGTAAAACTCAATATTCTTACAAAGGTGACGGTCTCAGGAAGCGATTGTTTGGCAAATAAGTATACTACCCAGGGGGCCAACAAAAACAACAGTAGGCAGGCTGGTAATACCAATACAAATACCCAACGAACAAAAACCTGAAAAAATTTTTGTACCGACTGACTCGATTGCTCGGCCAATTGGGTAACCCTCGGGTAGACGGTCTGATGAGTGACTACTACAAGTTGACGGACAAATAAGAAGATGCGATCGGCAATGCTATACAAACCCAGGGTATTGGCATTTACAAAAAAACCCAATATAATCACCGAAGAATTGAAGATAATGACATTGGTAAGGTTGGCCATAAATAAATGAAAATCACGCTTTAGAATTTGCCCGATTTGTTGCCAAGAAACAACACTAATCTTTACTCCAAAACGCAGGATGAGGATTCCCCAGGCCATCCCTCCGGCAAATAAATGGGCCGCCCCCCAGGCAAAATTTACCCATATATAATCGTGTGAGGTTTGCAATACAACAATGACTCCTACTGCGTACAACAACTTGGCTACCAGATTGATCCAGGCCAAATATTCCATTTTTTCTATTCCTTGAAATATCCAAGTTGGGATGGCGTTTTGCCCGAGTACCATCATAAAACTCAAGAGCAATAAAGTAGCCCTTTGAGAAAAGAAAGGGACATTGTAAACCAAAAGCACCAACACCAACCAAGCTACGCTCCCTAGCAATATTTGGGCAAACAAAAAATGGCTGATTTGCACATGGCAGGCTTTGGGGTTGGATACTTCACGCGCAATTGCTCTGGGGGCCGATAAACTGAAGCCATAATCGGTAAATATTACCAGATAAAGCATGATGCTTTGAGCCAGCACAATTTCGCCAAAAGATACAATGCCGACCATTCTGATAATGTAAGGGTAAAGCAGCCAACCAAGCAGAAAGTTACTTACTTTGAGAACAGACAGAGAAGCAAAGTTTTTTAGCAACTGATTTTCTGACTTCCTGTGATCGCTTTTCATAAAACATTGATGGAGATTTGATAATAAGATGACTCAAGCCAAGTCAAAAGTATTTGCCAAATGACTGATATACACCGTCTAACGGCTTATAATTGTAAGCTCGCATCATTTTTGTTGAAATTTCCTTATATATTTGTGGAAGGAACTAGGAAATGAAGGAACGGGCAAAAAATCACTTTTCAGTTTAGAGGAGATTTTTCACCATTCCTCAATTCCTCTAAACTCAACCCAGGTTTTGCTATTGCTTGATGGGTTCATTCTTTTTCTTATTGATTTTATTATTTTCTTACATATTTATTTTATACAATACCCTTGGAAATATGTAATTAAATTGTTCAAACTGATTAAATAATGTTTGAGGGCATTGATCTTTGCATGGCTAATTCATTTTTGTATCATACAGATTTTCAGGTACAGGCTCCTATTATCACCTACAAAGGTCCAATTACTCATGAACTAATTGCAAAAATTAAGAGCCATATCCAACAAATCTTTAAGAATACCAAAGTTCATTACAAGCTTCTCGCCATCTTTATAGAACTGGCTCAAAATGTTATTGTATTGAAAACTTGGTAAAACTTTATAAGTATCTGAAAATCAATACTTTTCAAAAGTATTCGTTTACCCACACATTTTTAAAAGCTTTCAATTTATTTTCAAAAGCTGTCTTTTAAACGTATTGATAGAGCTTTTAGAAAAAGGAAACAAAGATGATATTACTTCATAAAAATGGCTTTAAGCCATTTTTATGGACTTTTGCCAAGTTTTCAATATTGTATATTCTGAAGAACAAAATATATTTTTGAACAATGAATCGGTTGGTACCATTATCATCGACGAGCGAGACGACTGTTACCTTTTGATCACAGGAAACACCGTCAGCAACAGTGCAGTAGGTGTTTTGCTAGAAAGATGCGAATACATTAACTCATTGGATAGAAAAGGGTTGAGGGAGTTTAAAAGAAAGTTGCGTCGTAAAGATACTGACCAAAAAAAACAAACGAGCGGGCATAGGTTTGGTTCAAATGGCGCTGCTTTCGGGGCAGGGCTTGCAGGTAATGGCAGAACGAATTA
This sequence comes from uncultured Cytophagaceae bacterium, assembly GCA_937899305.1. Lineage (GTDB taxonomy): Bacteria > Bacteroidota > Bacteroidia > Cytophagales > Microscillaceae > Microscilla. Next base: position 1,702 of record CALDJV010000672.1, on the reverse strand, counting down.
ATGATGATTTTACTTATTTGGGTTTTTGTGTGAAAGTACTCAAGTAAATCAATCAAGCATTTTTTTATCTATCAAAGTTCACCCAACCCGAAATAATCTTTGAGATGACGTTCGATTTTTTGAGCTATTTTTTTATATTTAAATATTAAACCTTACACTATTAACCTTTTAGCAATCAATCATTTATTAATACAATAACATTCATACAAAATAATCACGGAGAAAACAGATACACTAAACAAGGGTTAAACTCATGAAAGATTTGTATATAGAAGGCACCAAAGGAGTTTTTTTTACTCCCACAGTCCGTTTAAACGCAGCAACCGGTCAATGTGAAATAATGGGGGAATCGTACATAGAGGATGCACCACAATTTTATGAGCCAATTCTGAATTGGATCGACTCTTATGTAAAAGAAGTAAAGGGTACTTTGGTGTGGGACTTTCGGCTGGTCTACTTCAATACAAGCTCTTCGAAAACGATTTTGAACCTCTTGCAAACCTTGAAAGATTACGAAAAGCAAGGGGGAAATGTAGTGGTAAATTGGTATTATCCTGATGACAACGATGATCTGTTGGCAGAAGGAGAAGACTTTGTGGAAGACAGCGGGTTACAAATTAATTTGATTCCTTATGAGCTGGAAGACGAAGATGAGGAAACCGATGAGTTTACCCTTGACTAATCAGGTTCTGAACAATTTTCTCCAATACAAATCTCACGCTAAGCTACATTACCCAAGGTAGCTTTTTTTCATGGGTCTTTTATTGTGTTGAAGCCAAAGGCGGGGTATGCGGTTTATGCAATGTAATTTGAAACCGCTCCTGCAATACACGCAAAAAAGCTTGTTCATTGGCCAATATTTCTACGGTTTGTTCTTTGCCAATCCGGGTTCTTAGGGTGAGGTCACTCAGGGTTAGTCGGCCTTCTGGGGTAGACACTGAGCATACTCGTTTGTGGGTAAAGTGCGTATCGGGAGAGGTTTGCATATAATGGCAGGCATCTACAAAATCGCTCAATTGGCGTGGAGTCAGGCTAAACTGCCACCAATGCTTGTAAGAGGCTCCTTCGTCTTCGGAAACTGAATATTGATATTGATGCTCCGACAATTGACTCAATTTGTACCAACGTGCTTTTTGTACCTGCACCTGGTCCAGCACAAACGCCAATGGATCGGGAAAACTATCTCCAAAACCCACATCTACCAACCAACGTTGCCCTGCTAGCTGCACCAGGTTGGTCAAATGCCCCAATGCCAAACCATAGGTACCATTATCGCGTACCACAGCCGCGCTCAGCATGGTGACCTCAAAGCCAATTTCACTCAAAGCCCAGTGAAAGAGGCCATTGAGCTCGAAACAAAATCCTCCCCTCCCCTGGTGAACCACTTTGTCGTAAAACTTTTCCAGATCTACCTCAATGTAAGTATCATAATGAATGTCCAGATTTTCGAAAGGGACCTGTCGCATGTGCGCATTTTGCAAGGCTTTCAGTGTTTCGAAATCTACTTTGGGGGTACCTTCAAAACCAATTCTTTGTAAATATTTGGATAAGTTCATATTGTTAAATTGTTTCGCTGCGCTTATTGTTAAATGGCTACATTGCTATATTGTTCCGCCTTCGGCTGATGGTTAAATGGTTGCGTTTATTGTTAAGGGATAAGAAAATAATTACTTTCCCATTTCAGAACTTTGGCACAGTCTTG
>CALDJV010000671.1 GCA_937899305.1 uncultured Cytophagaceae bacterium | reverse complement strand
GCTATTGGAGCTATTAACAGTTTTATAAAATAGAAGGGGGCGAACATGTTGTATTTAACTATGTTAATATCCGGTATTTTGCTTCAAATTCGGATTAGAAATCAACTCAGTAGAAGGAATTGGATACAGATCTCTGAATTTTTCAGTAGTTCTTCCAGCTTGAATGTTTCCTTTCCAAGGCCAGATTCCATTTTCAGTAAACTGATTGTAACGAATCAAATCGGTACGACGGTGACCTTCCCACATTAATTCACGCGCTCTTTCGTCTAAGATAAAATCTAGATTCAACTGTGCGGTGGTAATGTTACCAGTTGCATTGTTATAAGCTCGCTCTCTCAATTGATTTACATAATTCAAGGCAGTTCCAACATCTCCTCCAGTACCTCCTCTTAGTACACTTTCGGCGTACATTAGGTATACATCGGCCAAACGGAACATTGGGAAATCAGTATCAGGGTGTGTACCATCCTGTCCGTCTACCCCAGCAGAGGTTTTATTGATAAACTTGGGTGCTGAATAACCCGAGTTGTAATCGCCAATGTTGGTGATTTCTTTGGTTTTATCAGTCGTAAAGAAAATGGCTCTTTCGTCAATGGTACCAGTTGCGTCGGGGAACAAGTCTACTACTGCGCTGGTAGTACGGGTGCCCCACCAACCACCATTCATTCCAAAATCTCTGGTATTCATTGATCCACCCAAAGAAGCATTGATCAAGAAAGTCATTCCTCCCCAAGTACGGGTTCTTACCCCATCAAACGGGATTGAGAAAATGATTTCAGATGAGGTATTGTTATCCGCCATGAAGTTTTCTTGAAAATTGGCTTTCAAAGAATACGCCCCACTGTTGATAATTTTGTTCAAATAAGTAATTGCTTCAGTGTATCTGGCTTGACCAGTATATACTTCAGAATTCATATACAACTTGGCCATCAACATCCAAGCCGCAGCCTGACTGGCTCGTCCATACTCTTGGGCACCAGGTGCTACCATATCATTTTCAATCTCTTGGATCTCACGCTCGATAAACGTGAAAATTTCCTGACGAGTAGCTTGAGTAGGTGCCTGACTACCTGGTAAGAAGTCTTCTGCATACAAAGGAATGCTACCAAATAAGTCTAGTCCGTGCCAGTAGCTCAATGCACGCAAAAATCTAGCTTCAGCGCGATAGTTGGTAATTTGAGCTCTCACTGCAGTACTTACGTTTCTTTCGCTGAGTTTGCCTTCAGTGGTTTGACGCAAAAATTCATTGGCTTGCGAAACCTGAAAGAATACCCGGTTGTACATTGCAGTCAAGAAATTATTGGCAGCAGTCCAAGAGTGCTCGTGGAAATCAGGCAAACCTGCATCTCCCCAACCAATGACTGCTTCGTCGGTTGATAGTTCCTGAGCTCCCCAATACTGACGTAAATAGTTTGAGAAACCTTCATCGATACTTTGAATATCGGCGCTTCCGGCGGGGCCTTGCTGTCCAGTTACAGCCAACCCTGCATACAATTTGGCCACAAAAGCCCGATAAGAGCTTTCATCACTGAATACTTTGTCCCCAGCAATGACACTGGCTGGTTCAATATCCAGGTTAGTACAAGATACTCCTATAATAGTCAAGAGTAAGATTGTAGTGATTTTTAATAATTTTTTCATTTCAATTTTATGTGTTTTGGGTGAAGGCTTTTGAGAACAAACAGCGAAACTCAAAAGCCTTTCCTTGAAATAGTTAAAATCTATATACAAATAGTTTTGTTTAACCTTGAGGTTTCATCATGATTCAATCAATGACCGAATAATGACTAGAAATCAATGTTTACCCCGAAAATGACGGTTCTTGCGCGTGGGAAGATGTCATTATCGATACCATCATCGTTTCTATTCGCGATTTCTGGATCCAGTCCTTTGTAATCAGTGATCACAAACACATTCTGAGCAGTCACGAAGGCTCTTAGTTTGATTTTATTTTTCAATAACTTATCAAATCGATACCCAAGGCTGATGTTGTCTAACCTCATGAAACTGGCATTTTCTAAGTATACATCTGAAAAATACTGAGGAGCAGTGAAATTAGTCTCGTTTACTGAACGAACCATATTAGAAGGAGCAGCATCTAAAATTGCCCGGTTAAAATAGGCTCCGTTAGATCGTACGTTGTTGTAAACGTAGTTGCCCAAGTTGGCACGTAAAGTAAAGCTAAAGTCAAAGTCTTTATAATACATGTTAGAGGTCAATCCCATAATCACCGATGGAGCAGGATTTTCTACGACTCTTTTGTCCAAGTCATTTACGATGCCATCTGGGTTACCATCTGGACCGCTAATGTCTTCGTACATATCTGCCATATCAATTGTACCATCACCATTGTGGTCTACACCGTCTATCAATGGATTACCATTGCCGTCTAGTTTATGTTTAAACAAGAAGAAAGAGTTCAAAGGTTGCCCCACTTGCAAAATTTGTACGTTGTTACCTACTCCACCAGCGATACCACCTTTGAGAATTCCAATAAATGAAGGATCGTTGAAGGCGGTAAACTTCAAGAGTTTGTTACGGTTGAAGGCGATGTTATAGCTCAAGTTCCAGCGGAAGCTCTTGGTATTGACTGCAGTCGCATCCAAAGCAAACTCTACTCCGCTGCTTTCCAATTCTCCAATATTGGTCAATACTCGATCCGATAGGTTGGCCCCAGCAGCTACTGGTACCGTAAACAACAAGTCGGTAGTCGTTTTGTTGTAGTATTCAATAGAACCCGTAATTCGGTCTCCAAACAAACCAAAATCAACTCCAATATTAAACGAGCGAAGTTCTTCCCACTTAAGGTTAGGATCAAAAGCATCAGCTCTCAGAGTATTTACAAATCCATTTCCGAATTGTACCGAAGCAGAAGGCAAGCCTTGAGTAAATCTTGGCAAGAACTGGAAGTTACCTATTTCTTGGTTACCAGTTACTCCGTATCCAGCTCGTATTTTAAGGTTAGAAATGATAGAAGAATTTTTCAAGAATGCTTCTTCGCTGATACGGTAAGCCAAAGCAACCGATGGGAAGTTACCCCACTGATTTTCAGGGTTAAATCTAGAAGAACCATCACGACGATAAGTAGCTGTCAATAAGATTTTATCCGCAAAAGAAAAGTTCAATCTTCCATAGAACGATACCAAACGATTGGGTTCTACCGTAATGAAAGCCTCAGTCATTGTAGCCGGTGCAGCACTATTGGGTCCAAGCAAATTGTTTGATAAGTTGAAAGCACGGAATTCAGGAAACTCAGCACGGAAGTCTTGGTAAGAGTATCCACCCGTTACATCAATCTTACTATTGATACTCGTCAACTTTTTGGTATACTTCAAATAGAACTCTAAAAGACCAGAAGTTCTGGTAAAGTTCGCTCTACGTACCTCACCATTGTCATTGAACTGTGAGCGCAAGTTGCTAGGCAAGAAACGAGATCTGCCTCCCGTAAAAATATCGTACCCTAAGTTTAAGTTGGCCGACAATCCTTTTACAAAAGGAAGTTGATAATCGAACTGAATATTTCCTACACTTCGAATGTTCTTTCCTTTATCATCAGTAAGGGTCAATTCAGCCACTGGGTTTTTGTTGGCCAAATCATTGGCGTATTCAAAAAATCCTCCATACTGGGTATCACTTGCATCGGTGATGGGTTGGGTAGGATCAAACTTTAAAGAAGAGCTAATCACTCCAAAAGGAACAAATACATCGTTGGTTTGAGAAGCCTTGATGCTGGTCGTAATTTTCAAAGCATCGTTCAAAGCTCTTTGGTTCAGGTTAAGCGACAAACTGATTCTTTCAGAACTAGATCCTTTGATGATTCCGTTTTGTTTCAAATACCCTACTGAGGCACGATAGCTCAAGTTTTTAGAACCACCTGAAAAACCCAAGTTATGAGACTGGCCACTTCCTACTTGGTACAATTCATCCTGCCAGTTGGTATTTGCAGTTCCAAGCTCACTTACGCGGGTGGGTGCTTTGTCCTGTACAATCGATCTAAATTCATCTGCATTGAACACGTCTACTTTGCGAGCAATGGTAGAGAATGAAAACCAGTTGTTATAGCTTAATTTTCCTTGTCCTGCTGCACCACGTTTTGTCGTGATAATAATGACCCCGTTGTTACCTCGTGAACCATAAATAGCCGTAGCCGATGCGTCTTTCAATACCGTGAAACTCTCGATATCATTAGGATTCAAAAAGTTCAAAGGGTTACGACCATCTTGAAAACCACCTGGATTTACCGCAGCATTGTCTACAGGTACTCCATCAATTACATACAAAGGCTCATTACTGGCATTTACCGATGTACCACCTCGAATTCTCACTTTAGTTTGTCCGCCTGGCTCACCAGAATTAGATTGAATTTGTACCCCAGCTACTTTTCCGTTCAACAATTGGTCAGGAGAAACAATAGGACCTTTGTTAAATTTGTCAGTATCAATTTTAGTAACCACTCCAGTCACATCCGATTTCTTTTGAGTACCATACCCTACTACCACTACCTCTTTCAAAGCGGCATCATCGGTTAAAGTCACATCAAGCACGGTTTGAGCACCTACCGCAATTTCTTGCGAGGCATAACCCACAAAGCTAAATATCAAAGTAGCTCCAGATTGAACCGTAATTGAGTAAGAACCATCAGCAGAGGTAGCCACCCCGTTGTTGGTCCCTTTCTCCAAAATGGTAGCTCCTGGCAATGGCTCACCCTTATTATCAGTTACTTTTCCAGATACCTGAGTTTGGGCAAAGGCTTGAGCTTGTAACAGACAAAACACCAAGACCAAACCTAAAAGCCTTTGGCATTTTTTTGTCAAATGCTTAGTCACCCGGTACAACCCTGCAGGTTTTTGGGTATTGACTAACAAATCATTGTAAACTTCACTCATAAGGTTAATAGTTAAAATTTCAGTAAAAACAGTTGGTGCAAATATGAACCTGCTACTGCTTTAAGTGTGCCTACCTTAATAGTATAATATCACTACTCAATTGAACAAAATCAAGTATCAAAAGCAGAAAACTTACTCACCGGTTTATTAGAATCATTTAATTTATAAACCCAGCAGATTGCACAAATAAAAATGTGTTTTGGTTAATTAAATAGCATTTTATACTTATAAAACAGGCTTTGGCATACATCAACTATGTGTAATTTTTCATTTCTTTATAGCCAATAAGTACTATTACAAAGTATAAATTACCACTATTTATATTTTCATCATTTAGTCATAAACTATCCAGTAGTTATCATCTCATAATTTTATACTCACTCATTACAAACTGTTGACTCAATATGAGCGTAAATTTATGATTTCAGACATCAACTGGTGCGTATTTAGTCCAACTTTCATTTATTTACCAGGACACCTCTTTTTATCACTATATTGCCTCATTTTGGGGCAAAAAACCTGAAAAAAGGGTTAATTTTGAGGTTAATATAACCATAACAAGTCCTGATATAAATGGTATTTATCTAATAAGATATCCGATAAATATTCTTTTTTTATTTAAATATTTCAAGAAATGTATCAACTTCTATACTGCCTTAAAATATAACTCATATCAAAAATAATTGGCTTTTTCCCATAATTCTACCTCTTTCTTGTCAAAAACTTATACCATATTGAATCTATCCAAGATAAGTAAACCTACTTTATTCAATAGTGTTATATTCCTATCATATACCAATTATTAATACTAACTTAACAAAAGACCTGGGTCACCTAACTCAGTATTTGTTTAAATTTCGTATTTAAAAAAGATCAAATATCACTTATCTAATATAAAACTTTACGCTTACATTTATTATATTTATCAATGATTAGATAGTACATTTTCAATATTGTAGTAGGATTTGCAATATATTCTCAAAATCAATGAATTACTCCAGTCCATCCATAGTTCATATCTTTATATCATTATTTTTGATCATAAGCAGTGGTGCTTGTACTTCTACTGGCCAACATTCTCCAATTGATGATCTCCATACTGTAAAAGATATTGAAGGTTTTGTCCATCAACTGGGCCCTCAGTACAAACACTTTACCGTTAACCAATCACTCTATTTTGAACACCCCAATTGTAGGCAAATCGTTCAGTCGCTTCAGATAAAACCCTGGATGAAAAGCGATGTAGATGGCAACGGTTATCAGGATCTCATCATTCATAGTCGTTGGCAACAAACCAACTACCTCGTAACCTTGATGGTATTTCCAAAAGAGGTTTACCGCCTGAAAATAATTGATGATGGTGGATGTAATTGCGCTCGGATCATCAAAGTGCATCCTCAGTCCCTGATTCATTTTTTTAATTTCAACCAGACACTCTACCAAAAAACCTGGTCAGAAATGGTCTCATTTTCTCATCAGTTCCATCATTTGCCTACCCAGCTCCGCAATCAATATCAAGATACTTTGACCTATAAATTTGGGGACATCATTGAATACAATCCATCACCCAAGGCATTAGAGATAGATTCGCTTCATTTTAAAACTATGCGTTGTTTTGGGCATTGTCCTATTTTTGAAATGAGCATCAGCCAAGGCGGGTCGGCTACTTATCGGGCCATCCAGGATGTATTGAGAAAAGGGAGGTTTCAAGCTAGGATTGATCGCAAGCAATTTCAGAATATAAAGAGCCTGCTAAGCTATATCCAAGTAGATCGCCTGAACAATAGGTATCAACAAGGAGAAATGGTTGAGCCAGCTACTGTACTCACCATTGTTTTTAAAAATGGAGTAAAGAAGACCATCACTGATACCAATTACCAAGGCACCCGAGGGCTGGGTCGTTTATATCATTTGTTGATAGATTTAAGGAAAACTCAACAATGGAAAAAAATTGAATAAACGCTATATATTTTCGGTCTTCCTGGTTTTTCGCCTGTCTTTATCGAGTAAGGAGTGGAGGTTGTCTTATAAATGAAAGGTGGCCAAATTTTCTTGAGGAAAATAGGGTTTAGTAAAACGGAAAAAATAAAGTAATCCAAATTTGGTGTAATATCTGGTTGCTAGACAATGAGAAAAATCTTTGCGTAGCCAAAGCTCCTGAAGTTCCTTACAGGACAAGTTTTTGAAGAAGTATAGCGGTTAGAGATTAGCCAAATGGATTAGGTTATTTATGT
>CALDJV010000670.1 GCA_937899305.1 uncultured Cytophagaceae bacterium | reverse complement strand
CTCCATTTTTCTTGAAGAAAATTTGGTGATACTTGGCTTATGAGACAGCCTCAATAAAATGACTAACAATGGCTTGGATACGCGCTGCGAAGCCAAACGATTTAACCATACACATTGAGCAATTTTTAAAAATTTACCTGAATGAATTTAAAGCATTTAGTGAGCATTCTGGGGGTGGCCGCCACCTTTTATGCTTGTGATACCAAATCCGCTGACCAAGCCTCCGAAGAAAGCACCCAAGAGCCGATGCAAGTAGAATCGGTAGGCAATGTTGAGGAAGATGCCACGAATCGCTTTCCGGTGGTATTGGCCGATATGGAAACCGAGCCGGTAAGCAACGAAGACGATGCCGCCGATGATCCGGCTATTTGGGTACACCCCGAAAAAGCGGGAGAAAGTACCATTATTGGGACCAATAAAAAGAAAGGTTTGGCGGTATACAATCTCAACGGGAAAGAACTGTTTTTTTATCCGGTGGGTAAAATCAACAACGTAGATGTACGCTATGGTTTTAGCCTGGGCAGCAAAAAAGTAGACATTGTTGCGGGAAGCAATCGTACTAAAAATAGCGTAGGGGTGTGGACCGTAAACCGAACCACCAAGGCATTGGAAGAAGTCCAAGCCCGTGACCTGACTTCAAAATTAGAGAAGGTATATGGGTTTTGCTTGTATAAAAGCCCCAAAACCAAAACGATCTATGCCTTTGTAGTGGGCAAAGATGGAGCAGTAGAACAATGGGAATTGTTTGACAATGGCCAAGGAAAAATTGATGGAAAGATCGTACGTAGTTTTGCCCTCGAGAGCCAGTGTGAAGGCATGGTAGCTGACGACGAAACGGGTATACTGTATGTAGCGGAAGAAAACAACGCCATTTGGAAGTTTGATGCCGAACCTACTGGAACCAATGATGCTAAAAAGGTAGCGGATCTAAGTAATATCGCCCTGAAGGATGATTTGGAGGGAGTTACCATTTATTATGGGGCCAATAAACAAGGATACCTGATAGTGTCTAGCCAAGGCAACAACAGTTACGCCGTTTTTGAAAGGGGAGGAGACCACGCCTATTTAGGTAGCTTTAGCATTGGTCAGGATGCACGCATTGATGGCACCAGTGATACCGACGGCATTGACGTAGTGAGTTTTGGTTTGGGTGAAAAGTATCCCAATGGACTCTTCATCGCTCAGGATGGCACCAACGACGAGGCCACCCCTGATGGAGCAATAAGCCAAGCCAACCAAAATTTCAAGGTAGTGCGTTGGGAAAAAATTGCTCAAGCAATGAAGAAGCAATTGATGATGGACAATGCCCGGAACCCTCGGAAAATCAACGAGTAATGATACACATCTGGCAATTTAATTATCCTTTGTGATTTTAAGCCCTGTCTGTGTTTAGAGGCAGGGCTTTATCAATCAGAACAGTTAAGTAGGTACCGCATTCATAAAACCATACCCTGTGGCGGTTTTGGCGCCAATTCCACGCTGGGTCAGCACCTCACTTAGCCAACCTGCCACCTTGGGAAGCAAATGCTGATAAGCAGGATCTTTGACCCCAATGATAAATTGGAAGGTGGTGGCTTTGATGGTCAAAAAGGGAATTGGGACTGGATCTTGATCATCAGTAGGAGGGATTTTACTGCCTTCCTTGTAATACTCAGCGTAATGAGGAGTCATAACATCTACCTCTAGATTAGGTTCGCTTTGAGGAAACGCATCAAAAAAAATAACCCTACCCTGATGGGCTTTCTTATAAAAACCATCATCACCACAGCCAAATACATCGCAAAAAAACTGATCGGATAACGCAAGTTTTTCAGCTGCTTCAGCCGCCTTTTGTTGGGTTTTGTTTTGTGGATCCAATTTGTCAAAATAATGAGAAAGGATGACCCAACTTCGCACTACCCCTTTGATGCTACTGGCTGGAAGGTAAGGAATGCCGTAAATGTGGTGTAGGGTAATAGAGGTTTCATACACACTATGATGGCCCAATCCATGAACCAGCCTCCAATCAACCTTGAAATTTTTTGTCACCGTTTTGAGCGCAATTTGCTGGGCCAGTTGGTGATGGTTGTGGGCGTTTTGGGCGAAGTCGAAAGACCCAAAGTTGGGCTTGACCTTAAACTCGTGCCCAGTTTTATCTTTAGGCTTAAAATCGTTTTTATAAAAATAAAATTGATCTTTTACATAGCGAGGTACCTTGTTGAGTTTCAGATGAAAATTGTCACTGCCCTCAAGTAACACTTGAGTATCTGCCGGAAGGCAACTTTCATCTGCTTTGAAGCTATCATCCCACCAAGTACCTGCTTTTCGGGCTTTGGCTTTTTCTCGATCGTCTCGTTGTCGTTGGGCTTCCTCCTCTTTTTTTTCCGCTTTTTCCTCTTTTTTTATCTCCGCAATTGCTTCGTCAATGGGCACCTCTTTTCCTTCAATCACAATGCGTTGAATGGGATTACCTTCAAACTCACAGGCGTATTTGACCTTGCCCGATGGAGGAGTATATTGGGTAAATACAAATTCCCGAGGTACGCTGATTTCCTTGCCATCGTCGGGTTTGATCTTCGCGTTGCCTTTTTTATTGATTGTTATTTTTCCTTTTCTCATACGTCATCCCCCTCTCCAGCAATCAAACCATCGGCAAAACGACGCAACCAACCCAAGAAAGCCATGGTTTCGACAGTAACGGCCCGGTAAGTGGTACTGGGTTCTTTGAGTAATTGGGCCACCATACGATGTTCGTCAAAAGTGATCAATTCTTTTTCGTCTTGTTTGATCCATTTTTCTAAATGAATGTAGAGTAAACCCCAAGCCGTCTGTTCGTCAGGAATCCCTCCTTTACTGCCTTTAGCAAATGCGAAAGCCATGGCTGCACCCAATCCGTTAGTTTTGATCAGCATAGGCATTTTTTTTACATAGGCCTTATATTCTTTAGCCTTGCCTTTGAGAGTTGCTTTGGCTTTGTCGGCACACTCAAAAGCAAAAGCAGCTCGGCCTTGTTCCAATATAGTTCTTTTGGTGGCATTAGGCATTTTGACCTCC
>CALDJV010000669.1 GCA_937899305.1 uncultured Cytophagaceae bacterium | reverse complement strand
GAAGCACAGGCTTTGGGTGGGGGAGGTGGCATTAGTGGACTAAGTTCCATCAATGCTTTGCGTCAACGTGCCGGAATTGCCCCATTGGGAACTTATACCTTGGCGGATGTAAAACTTGAGCGTCGGAAAGAATTGGCTACTGAAGGTTGGAATCGTTTTTCTGATTTGGTACGCTGGGGAGATGCTGCGAGTAATGCCCGCTTGATAAGCAAAAACTTTACCCTTGGACGCGATGAGTTGCTTCCCATTCCTCAAAATGAGATAAACCTGGTAGGGGTTGATAAACTTGCCCAAAACCCCGGTTATTAGAATTCAAACAAAATTGTGGTGTACAAATTTGTGCACCACATACTACTATTAGTCAAATCAAAATAATGTAAGTACGAAGTTTTCAGCTGTACTTTTTCTTTTGTTTCAAAAAAAATGAAGCAAAGGACAGGGAGAACTTTATGCATTATTGAGCGAGTTTGTTTTTGTAATGTATTGATTAATAGGGTTTTGTGAAATTAAAGAAGAGAAATGATCTACCCTTGTAATTATGAATAAAACCATACAACATCCAGTTTTTATTGCAATTATTGTTGCATTAGGCGGCTTCTTGTTAGGGTTCGACGGCGTGGTTAACGGAGGCGCAGTACCTTTTTACAAATCTACCTTTGGCATTGCGGATCGTCCCATACTGATTGGACTTTCTTCGAGTATCATCATTTTAGGTGGCATTATGGGAAACTTTTCTATAGGTTTTCTCAGTGAGCGTTTAGGCCGAAAACCCATTCTGCTAATGACTTCTATATTATTTATGATAGGTGCGGCAGGTACTGCATTGGCCCCCAATATAGGGGTCTTTATTGTTGCTAAACTAATTGCTGGGCTTGGCGTAGGATGGGCGATTTTAGTTGCGCCTATGTACATTGCTGAAATCGCTCCTCCCAAAAACCGTGGATGGTTGGTCACCTTCAATCAGCTCAATATTGTGTTGGGGGTGTCCATCGCTATGTTTTCCAATTACTATATTCTCAATGCCATTCAAGACCCAAATGTGAATTGGCGTTGGATGTTGGGGATGGGATTTTTTCCGGCAGTACTGTACTTTATACTGTTATTTTTAGTACCCGAAAGCCCCCGTTGGTTGATTCAAAAAGGACGAAAAGAAGAAGGGCAGGCTTTATTGGTTAAAATTATTGGAACACAACAGGCCGAAGAAGAATACGCTAAAATTGAGCAGAATATGGCCAATACAGGTCAAGAAGAAAAAGCATCTTGGAGGGAGCTATTTTCTCGTAAAATGCGCTTTGTATTGATCATAGGTTTTGGTTTGGCTATTTTTCAACAATTATCAGGAATAAATGCCGTGTTGTACTATGCTCCTATGGTCTTTGCCAATGCTGGTACTGGCCTCGATGCCGCCTTTTTAATGGCGATTGCGGTAGGCCTCACGCTTACAATTGCCACCGTGGTATCTATGTTTTTGATAGATCGTTTGGGGCGTAAGCCTTTATTGATTATTGGAACCTCTATCATTATTGTGGCTTTTGGATTGGTCACCTATGGTTTCAATCAAGCAACTTATCGACTAGATGAAGCCAAAATCCAAAAAATCGCCGGCCAAGTTTATGAATCTGCGGTAATGAGTGCAGCTCAAGTTCAATTTCCCGATAACTTATTGGTACAAAACTCTGAAGTAGATACCCGCAACGTGAACGACGTGAAACTCTACAACGAGGGCAAGCTCATTGCTACTGTAGACACGAATACTGAACCTATGGATAGGGCCAAAAGAGACACAAAAGTACTTCGTGAAACTTTGCAAAGGATGCAGGGAATTACTTACAGCAGTGAGATTACTTTTTTTAGAACGATTAAAGACGAACTGTTTAAACGTTACGAGACTAATCAACAAAAGCATATCCAGACACTGTACAACGAAAACTATAAATCGCTTATTCTCAACGAAGCCATCAAGATCAACATCACTACGGTGTTGTTAGGTATTTTAGGCTTTATTGCGGGTTTTTCTATTTCATTAGGGCCGGTGATGTGGGCCATGTTTTCTGAAATTTTCCCCAATAAAATGCGGGCCATGGCCATTGCTATTGTTGGAGTGGCCAATGGGCTTACCAGTTTTGTGGTAGCCACGGTTTTCCCCATTCAACTTGAGTATCTTGGGTCCGCCAATACCTACCTTATTTTTGGATTATGTATGGTTTTGTGCTTATTATTTGTGCTCAAATACATCCCCGAAACCAAAGGGAAATCCTTGGAAGAACTTGAAAATGAGTTGATTAATAAAAGTTAGGGCAAATCATGAATGTTACCAAAACAACAATTCAAAACCCGATTTTGAAGGGTTTCAACCCAGACCCATCCATTATCAGGGTAGCGCATGATTATTACATCGCTACCAGTACTTTCGAGTGGTTTCCAGGAGTACAAATCCATCATTCGCGGGATTTGATACATTGGCAATTGATTACCCGTCCCCTGAATCGTCGTTCACAACTAGATATGCTGGGAGTACCCGATTCTTGCGGAGTGTGGGCACCTTGTCTATCTTATCATCAGGGCACTTATTATCTGGTGTTTAGCAATGTCAAGTCCTTCGATGGAGTATGGAAAGATACTCCAAATTATTTGGTCACTACTCAGGACATTCGAGGTGATTGGTCTGAACCTATATTCTTGAATGCCAGTGGATTTGATGGTTCTTTATTTCACGATGAAAATGGCCGGAAATGGTATGCCAGTATGCTTCTCGATCATCGCAAGGGGAAATTTTTTGGCGGAATCATTTTGCAAGAATATGATTCTCAAGCCGAAAAACTAGTAGGGGAGGTACATCACATTTTTGAAGGAACCGAGTTAGGTTGTACCGAAGGACCACACATTTACAAAAAAGACGGATATTATTATTTATTATTGGCCGAAGGAGGCACCGAGTACAACCACGCCATCACGATTGCGCGTGCTCGGGAAATTACCGGACCCTACGAATTGCACCCGCAAAACCCACTGGTGACCAGCAGAAACAATCCAGGTTTGGAACTACAAAAAGCGGGGCATGGTGACTTGGTACAAACTCAGCAGGGAGAATGGTATGGGGTATTTTTAGTGGGGCGACCACTCACCACTCGAGGGCGATGCATTACTGGGCGAGAAACTGCCATTCAAAAATTTACCTGGAACGAAGGAGAATGGGTTACCTTGGCACAGGATGGAAATGAACCTCAGGTAGAAGTAGATGCCCCTCAATTGCCTGCATATTCATTTGAGCCGGAACCCGTTCGCGAGGATTTTGACACCGACATACTCAACATTCATTTTCAATCACTCAGGCTTCCAATTACCAATGAGTGGGCATCTTTACACGAGCGTCCTGGTTTTTTGAGGTTATACGGTCGCGAGTCTTTGGCTTCTTTTCATTATCAAAGTTTGCTGGCAAGAAGAATACAGCATACCCATTTAGAAGCCAGCACTTGCATAGAGTTTACCCCTGATCATTTTCAGCAAATGGCAGGGCTGGTCTGTTATTACAACACCAGTCATTATTATTATTTATACCTAAGTAACGATGCATCTCATCAAAAATACCTCAACATCATGGCCTGTGATAAGTTTGATGCCGATGAACCATTAGATGAATTGGTAGACATAAGCCAGGCGAAAAGGGTATATCTAAAAGCAGTCATCCGGCAAGCAGATTTACAGTTTTATTATGCGGTAGAAGAAAATAACTGGGTGAAAATTGGAAAGGTACTTGACGCTAGTATTCTTTCGGATGACTATATTCAATACCACGATGAGCGTTATCGCCCTGCTTTTACGGGCGCATTTGTGGGCGTTTGTTGCCAAGATTTGACCGGCAATAAAAAGTATGCAGATTTTGATTGGTTTGACTATCAGGAAATGACATGATTATGAGCATAAACAAAATATTATTTGTGTTTTCAATTACTTGGTTGGTAGCTTGTAAAAACGCATCAAAGCAAGCCAATCATCAGGATTTGGGCCAGCAACCTGAAGAGAAAAGTAAGGTAGCCAAGGTGCCTGTAAATGCCTCAGCGAAACGTAAGTTGGCCAAATATGAGCCTTCCAACGGTCAAGTCATTGTATTTATTGGGCAAGAAATGGAAGCCTTAGGAGGTTTACAAGAATTCAAAGATGGCTATTTAGATCACTTTAAACGTCCGGCTGGTTGGACTGCTTACACGAACCTTACCCCAGGTAAAAAATCTTTTGGATACATCAATAAGGGATTGGATGGCATTTGGAATACCGCTGATTGGGGAGACAGCAAAAGCAATATATCCTTACAGCTCAAAGACCAAGACTATGAAAATATGGCCTTAGCCATTGGTCTCTCATTGGTAGGGCATACCAAGCAAATTGCCCGAGGAGATAGAGATGAACTCATTATAAAAATGGGGAATTATCTGAAAAGCCTGGCTCCTCGTCCCATCTTCTTGCGCATTGGGTATGAATTTGACGGCCATGCCTGGAATCACTATGATTTGGTATCTCACAAAGCTTCTTTTCGTCGTATCAAAGATAAATTAGACAGCTTGCAAGTTACCAACGTGGCTTATGTATGGCAATCAACTGGCTGGGTATCCGACCAAGACCTGCTAGAGGAATGGTATCCAGGGGATGATTATGTGGATTGGTGTGGTTACTCTTTTTTCTCTCGTTGGAAAGAACAGGAAATGATTGAGTTTGCCCGCAAAAAAGGGAAACCAGTGTTCATTGCTGAAGCCAGCCCGCTGATCTCTGACCATATGACCAAATTTGATGGTAATACCAAAGAAACCATCTTATCTAAACCTGAACAAGCTCAGCAAGCCTGGGACAAGTGGTTTGTCCCGTTTTTTAAAACAATTGATGACAATCCTGATGTAGTAAAAGCAATTAGCTACATCAATTGTAATTGGAAAGCTCAAAAAATGTGGATGGACAACCCTAGTTTCAAACGGATAGATGCTCGACTGCAAACCAGTAAAATGATCGCTGATCGATGGCGAAAAGAAATGGGACGTAGCAAATACATCCATTCGTCTCCTGCTTTATATACTGATTTACAAGCCAACAAATAAACTGCCCAACAATGAATAAAATTAAATGGGGTATTGTAGGCCCTGGTATCATTGCTCATGAGTTTGCCCATGATTTTGCTTTCGCCCGATATGGAGAGCTGTATGCGGTGGCTTCGCGCTCTCTAGAACGAGCGGATCAATTTGCCAAAAAATATGACATACCCAAGGCTTATGGTTCTTATCAGGAATTATACAATGATCCTGAAGTAGATGCAATCTATGTGGCTACCCCACATACTTTTCATTTTGAAAACTCCAGAGATGCCCTCAAAGTAGGAAAAGCTGTTTTGTGCGAAAAACCTTTAGTAGTACATCCTGACGAGTGCCGAAAATTGATGGAAATTGCGACCCAAACCAACAATTACTTGATAGAGGGCATGTGGACCTATTTTTTACCTGCTATCAAAAAAGCGCAACAGTGGGTAGCCGAAGATCGCATTGGTAAAGTTTTGCACGTGAAAGCAGATTTTGGTTACCTGATTCCATTCAAACCCGAAGGGCGCATGTACAATCCCGATTTGGCTGGAGGGGCGATGCATGATTTGGGAGTATACACCATTGCGGCCGCCTGGTTGTTTTATCAACAAGATCCTTTGAAAATGACGGTTGTTTCGCGCAATGCTTCTACAGGAGTAGAAGACGATGTAACCATGTTATTTGAATACGAAAATGCTGCTGCCAGTCTTTGTACTTCTATGCGTTGTAAACTGCACAATTATTTGTTCATCATTGGTGAACGGGGGTATATTGAAGTACCTGACTTTTGGCGCGCTCGCGAAAGCTTCTTATATGAAATGGAAACACCTATTGAGCATTATATCGATGCCCGCAAAGGTTTTGGTTTTGAGTATGAGATAGACGCAGTAAGCCGTGATATTGCCACTGATCAATTAGAGTCTAGTGTAGTTCCCTTAACTACCAGTCTTAAGCTACAAGAGCATATACACCAAGTATTATCTTACAAGGCCAACTCTACCAATCAATTATCCCCAGTCAACTAATTTTGAGATTTTTATAATCTACTACACCCTAAGGAAGCAGCTTGGGGCAATAGAGTGAAGGTACTGCCTGGGCATATTTTATTTTTTCTTTTTCTTCTTCTTTTTTGGGGGAGAAGGACAATCCTTTACACATTTTCCGGTGTAATCAATGTAAAACCATTTGGCGCCTATTTTAGCGTGAGCCAACCCGCGATCATTAAAATCGTGTAACTTGTCGTACTTCAGTGGAATGGTAATTTTACCTTTGGTATCTATAAAACCAAATTTCCCGTCAAGTCCCACTCTGGTTCTTTTATTTCTAAAATCCCAAGCATCGTCGTATTTGATAGGAATCACAATGGTTCCGTGAGTATCAATAAAACCATACATGTGACCTACACGTACTTTGGCCAATCCGTCGTGATAAGGGCTTACCCAATCATATTTGCTTTTTATATTTTGTAAGTTTACCTCAGACGATTTACTGGCTCCTTTCTCAAACA
>CALDJV010000668.1 GCA_937899305.1 uncultured Cytophagaceae bacterium | reverse complement strand
TATATCCTAAATTTTAAGCGAGTTTCTTTTTTTATTTCTGTATGGTTTCAAATTGCTGAACTTAAAACTAAACCTTGTTTTTGATAGATAGTAATCTTATTTGAATTATTTTAATATAACAAGTTCAGTAAAGCTTTTTGTTGGTAATACAAGTGTTACGTTCATTTTACCTGATACAAATTACCTAAATAACAACACATATTGTAATACTCCAGCAAGCATCCCCAATACTGCTCCCACCATAATCAAAATCCACTCATCTTCCTGAAAAACCGGACGTAAAAAGCCTTCAAACTCTTTTTCAGTCAAGCCCGCCATTTTTTCCTCGAGCATGTTTTCCATATCGAGCGCTTCTTCAGCATAAGCAAACGTATCGCGGATAGAAATAGGAATCTCTTGCATGAAACGGTATACCGCAATGTTTTTAATGACTTCTAGTTGTTTGTCACTGACTACCCATTTTACCAGCCCACGCGTACTGCTGATGGTTGTATCAATGGATTTTTCCAGATTATCGCGTACAATTTCGGCCAAGTGGGTAGCACCTGGTCCTCTTACCATAAACTCAAACAAACGCTCAGTGGTCAAGATATCTCCTGAAACGATTTTAGCGTACTCTACAGCTACTTCAGGTTGGCGCTTGATAAACAAGCCCTGAAACTCAAACAACCCAAAGAGGTATTTTCTGGGGTAGAGCGGTTCAAAAATCAGTTTGAGCGCCAGCCAGTTGGTTGCATAGCCCACAATCAACCCAAAAAGCGGCAACAACCACCAAGGGGTACCAATCTTCATTACATTGACAAAATAGATGGCCAACCCCATTTGAATCAAGCCAAAAGGAATACCGAAATATATTCCTGATTTTTCAATAAATTTGAACTCTTCCTTGCCACAGCGGATGAACATGTCATTGAGCAAAGCCTTGTTTTTGGTAAGCGCGGTTACTCCAATGGTTTTGAGGTCCAACAAATCATTGATGTTGTCTTTGATGTCGTTCATCATTTGCACCACCAGTTGTGGCAACTCCTTGGTGATGTTTTCGTAAACCTGGTTTTTTACAAACTTGGGGGTGGATTTCCAGATGGTAGGGGCCTGGGCTTGCATGACCTCATCGGTGATTTGTCGGGCGAGTTTATCCAACGAGGGGCCCATTTCAACAGCTACCCGTTCAGGTTTGACTAAACCAAAGCGTTCTTCTATTTTCAAAAGCTTACTTGTGAGCATGTCTACCGACTTGACGGCCATTTTTTTTACCTTTGAGGGAATGATTCCTTGCCAACCTACTGGTCGGATGCCCACAAACTCAATTGGGTAAAAAGTCATCTTAATTGCCATTACGTTGGTTCCCCAACCTACCAAACCACTCGAGATCGGAATAGAGGCAAACAATAAAATACTTACTAAATATTCAGGCATGCAACAAATGTCTTAGGGTGAATGGGATATAAATATACATGGTTCTGTGGAAAAACGGGCAGAAGCGAGCTACAAACTCCTGTTGTACTCGAAAAGGTGGCCTTACTAAAAAGTAAGCCCTAATCTAAAAACGGGATTGCTATGGAGCTCACCAGCTGCCCCCGCAGTACGACGGTTCATATCGTATAGGAGCATGGCTTGCAACGCAAATTTAGCCGATATGGGATAACGAAACCCAGCTCCTACCAAAAGATTCAATATGGTATTCCGAGTCGAAGTAGTAGTAGCTGCGCCCGTGTTGGGGTCAATGGTAGTATCAGTATCCTCGAGGCTCATGCCTTCTATTTCTCCGTGGGCAAAAAAGTATTTGCTTGGGTAATACTGGATAAAAGTACGGGCTCCAAAATGGCTGGCATTGGCAGAAATCCCATTGGCCGATACTCTAGAATATGCGTAAGTAAGGCCCAACCCTCCTAAGGTTTTTTGGCCAAGACGAATCGCAATAAAAGGGCTTACCTCCAGTATGAGTGGGTTGCCCAATTGAGGAACCAATTGTACCCCAAATTGCCTTTTAGGAATGTCATAGGCATCTCCCTTGGTTACTTTTATGGGAGTGTTTGTTGCTTTGACAAGTGTTTTCTTGCTTACTTTTTTAGGAGGCTCTTCTTTGGTGGGATTGTTTTTTTTCTTTTCTACAAACTGGCTGTAACCCAGGGAGCTGAAGGCAAATAATAAAATGATACAAATTGCAATGGTGTTGATTAATTTTTGATTGATAAGGTACATTATTTTCATCTTTGAGTAGTTATATCGTAAGCGTAGTGTCATTTATAAAATGATAAAAGACGAAAATAAGAAAAATCTTGAAAGTAATGGATAAAAAAGAAAATTGGTTGTAGGAGCAGTCAACAAGTAAGTAGTATGACAATATTTTTTATTGTTCCGCCTTCGGCTCATTGTTGCAGCTCTCCTGACGAAGGAAGGATCTTAGTTCCTTCGGCTCCGCTCAGGACTTCGGGTTGCGCGAAGCGATAATTAATTTCTATTGTACCGCTTTGCGCTACTGTGGACTATCGACCGTCGACCAATGCTGTTTAGCGCAAGCGCAGAGCTCCCTTTGGTCGGTTCCT
>CALDJV010000667.1 GCA_937899305.1 uncultured Cytophagaceae bacterium | reverse complement strand
TGATTTTTTGGGCAATATGCCTCTTAATCAAAATGCTTGCCGCTCACTAATGCTCATAAATACATCATTACGACAACTTTCGTATTTTATAATAGTAATAATTTGCTTTTACGAAAACTTTCGTAGTACTTTGTAATACGAAATAATTCGTATTTCATTATACAAATTAAAAGTCAAACCATATAACTTATGAAAAAACCAACTGACGTAGAATTAGAAATTTTACAGGTTTTGTGGGAAGCTGGACCTTCTACAGTCCGTTTTGTCAACGATGAGTTGAACAAACAGCGAAACAATGAAACAGGCTATACCACCACCCTCAAAATGCTGCAGTTGATGACTGAAAAAGGTCTGGTAGGCCGTGATACCTCAAGTCGTACTCACGTATATCAGGCATTACTCAATCAGGAAGACGCCCAGCAAAACTTGGTGAATCGCTTGGTAGATACTGCTTTCGGCGGCTCAGCCCGGAAACTAGTAATGCAGGCATTGGGTCATAAAAAAACCAGCAAAAAAGACCTCGAAGAAATCAAGAAAATGATCGACCAAATGGAGAAAGGAGGTAACGCATGAGCTGGATTCAAAACCTACTGCCTTCTCAACTTACTCAAGCCCTTGGCTGGACTTTGATTCACTCGCTGTGGCAGGGTGTGGTGCTGGCCATTTTGCTGGCAGTATCGCTTATTTTATTGCGAAAAAACTCTTCCAAATTGCGTTATTTTATTGCTACCAGTGCTTTGTTTACTTTGGTATTGGCTACGGGCATTACTTTTATCACGCTTTATCAAAGCGCTGTGCCATCACCCCAGAAGTCCTCAGTTGTTACTCAATTCACTGCTACTCCTTCTTCCACCTTGGCGCATACCAATCAAGTACAGGCTCCTAGTCAACTGGCTTTTTTTAGTGATTATTTTGGCCAACATCTTCCCTTGATTGTTACAATTTGGCTATTGGGAGTGGTGGTATTGATGCTCCGTTTTTTGGGAGGGTATGCTTTGTTACAACGCATGCGACATCATCGGGTATCGGCAGTCAATCGAGAATGGCAACTCAAAATCCTAGAGATTGCTGATCATTTAAAAATAAAAAAAATCGTACGCCTTATGGAGTCGGCCAATGCCAAGACCCCCATGGTGATTGGCTACCTCAAACCAGTCATTTTGTTACCATTGGGCACCATTAGTGGCCTAAGCAGCAAACAGGTAGAGAGCATTTTGGCTCACGAAATGGCTCATATTGCCCGTAACGATTACTTGATCAACATTTTACAATCTATTGTAGAAATCTTTTTGTTTTTCAACCCTGCCATGTGGTGGATTTCGGGTTGTGTAAGAGCCGAGCGGGAGCACTGCTGTGACGACATTGCACTTCAACTTACCAATGATCACTTGACCTTGGTAAAGACTTTGGCCACTTTGGAAGAAATGCGCATTGCTTCGCCTCCGGCCGCAGTAGCTTTTGTTGGTAAAAAAGGAGGACTGGTAAGGCGTATTCGTCGTATTGTAAATACACCTCGCATCAATGCCACATTTTCCGAAGGTTTCGTTGCCGCTATTTTATTGGTTGGTTTTTTATTTCTGGGATCTTCTTATAGATACACTCGCCCAGTGACCCAACCACAAACCCTACTCGAGCCTGCATTGTCACCTACTTTTGCTTCACTACCTGCATCGATTACCAAAGCTCAGGTACCCGTTCCAGTAGCCAAAAAAACGGAAGACACCATTCGTTTTGGTAAATTTATGATCATTACCAATCCAAGAGGAGAAGTCACGGTGTTTAAAAATGGAAAGGTTATTCGGCCAGAAGATTATGAGAAATACGAAAACGATTTTGCCATTAATAATGAAAAAATCAGGATTGGTAAAAAGAACCGGAACCCCATTACAATTGATATCGAGCCTAAAAAATCGTACTCCAATACATATCATTATGACAATGACTTTCCAGCACCTCCTTCGCCTCCTAATCCAAGCCAAAACCTTCACTTTGATAATCACTATGACTACAATGGAAGCAACAGCACCCAAACTTGGGCCGAAAACAAGGATGGCCGAAAGGTGGAAATAAAATGGAAAAATGGCAAAATGCAATGGCTCAAAATCAACGGGGAAGTGATTCCACCCAGAGACTATTACAAACATCAGGCTTTGATTGACGATGTAAGAAGTAGATTCAACTCACACCATTACGACTCGCGAAACCACCACCGTAGACAGACAGAATACGAAAGGCGTCGCCGTAGGCAGCGAGATATCTACGACCGAAATCGACGCCTCCATCAACAACACCTAGACACCCATCGTCGTAATATGGAAGCCCACAATAAACGAATGAAAGACCTAGAGGCCATTATTGATAAAATGAAGAATGATGGTATTCTTGATCGCAATACCCGTAACTATCGCCTTAAGATCCAGAATGGTTACATTGAAATCAATGGCAAACGCCTCAATAAGACGCAATACGAGAATTACCGTCAATTTATAATCAAACTTACCGGAAACGACATTTCGGAATCTGGCTCAAGCTGGAGTTGGGTGTCTACCCACAGTGATGATGATTGAGCAGTAAATTCGAGGTATTCTCGATGTAAGATCATTCCCCAAACCAAGGTTGTTTGTAATCGCAAACAACCTTTTTTAAGCCACTTTGGGAAGTTTTGGTTCCTAAATCGTTCGGCTGTTAAAACCCTGTTAAATCAAGCGGTCTTACAAGTACCATGTAATATTTTGAGTACTTTTGTATTATAAATATGGAAAAGCATATTCTGATAAAAACACGCCTTTACACCAACATATGGATGACACTATGAACAAGCAAATATTAAATTTAAGCTTTTTGAGCATTTTATTTGCCCTATTTGTATTTACTCAGATTAGTGGCTTTACAAATGCAATTGCAAAATCTAAGTCAGTAAAGAAACAACAACACACAATAGACAATATCAAGACGAACTCTACTTCGCTACCGATTAGTCGTTGTTGTAATAGCAAGTAAATGCTTTACAACAAAAAAGCTGATCATTTGAAGCAAGTTTTCCAAACCTGATAACCTTGGTTTGCTGACATAGAAAAACCGAATACTCGTTGAATTCATTCTGAGTATTCGGTTTTTTATTGTAAAACGGACTTGTCGTCTAAGATTGTCCGTGCTTTTTCTTGAAATAGGCGTAAGCCTCGTTTATTTTTTGTGAAATCTGTTGGGCGTATTTGTACTTTTCAGGATCACTATGGTATTTATCCGGGTGGTATTTCTTCATCGCCTTTTTATATCCAGCTTTTATTTCATCAAACGAAGCACCTGGCTTGATCTCAAGCGCATCATAATACTTATAATCATATCCTGCGCTAAAGTTATCGTAAAAACTCTGGTACTGGTTTTTAAAATAATCTTGATAAGTATTTTGCTTACTGCGGGCTTTTTGCTGATGGTATTTATATTTCTTGTTCCACTCGTCTTGTTCTCTCTGTTTTTGAGAATAATACTTTTCCTCAAATTGCCGTCGTTCGTCAGGATCGGGAAAAATAGAATCTAAAAACTTATCGAAGTCTTTTCCTATTTTCGAGAAGTTGATGTTGTCAACTCTATCCATCAAATCATTTACGTTGGCCTTCAATATCCTGAAAAATCTTTCACTTAGCATATTCTCCTAATTTGGTTTATGTACTGGATTCATTATATGGTATTTAATAACACGTTCGCAGTAAGTGTTACTTATCTTTAGCAAAACGAGATAGACTGTTTTAAGTTAATAAAATCAGTTTTTATACCAAAGCCCAAAACTGGCTTTTTTGGCAGTTTTGGTTTTATAAAATATGACAAAAAGTTTGTTTACTACAACAATACATCTTGGTGAACGATCATTACCAAACAATATTGGGTTATAAACCTTAAACGCAGGTAAATATACTAAGGGTTCAATCACAGATAAAAACAAAAAAACAGGGACTATACGCCCCTGTTTCTCTTTTATAAAGTAAAATATTTCTTTAGAGATTACAATCCCAACTTAGCAATGCGATATCCTACTGACAATGAAAGGATTCCTAAGAAACCACCTACATCACCATCTTTGTATACACCAGTAATGGCAGGAACACCATAACGTAGGTCTACATCCAAACCAAATGGCAAACTTACTCCTGCACCTACTTCAAT
>CALDJV010000666.1 GCA_937899305.1 uncultured Cytophagaceae bacterium | reverse complement strand
ATCAAAGCAGCTTTGGCAGAACACCTGAACGCTACGCGCAGTGAGGCACCTCATGAGGCCCAGCATTTGGCCTATCGCTTGCGTACCCGCTATCCGGACGAGTCTATCATTCGGACCACCATTGATAAATCCAAACAAGATAAAATACAACAGCTGGTCAGCAATTATGTACGTCGCCTGAAAACCAGAGGCATTTTTAACGCTTCTATTTTGGTGGTAAACAACCGCACCAAGCAGGTAGAAGCCTACATTGGCTCCCCGTTTTTTTATGATAAAAAACACGCCGGACAGGTAGATGGAGTACGGGCAGTACGTTCACCCGGAAGCACTCTCAAGCCGTTTGTCTATGCACTTGGTTTTGACAAAGGCAAGCTTACCCTCAAAACCACCATTGCCGATGTACCCATCAACCTGAATGGATATACACCCGAAAATTTCTATAAAAAGTTCAATGGCTTGGTCAATGTAGAGCAATCTCTGGCCAGTTCGCTGAACATACCTGCTGTGAAAGCTTTGGAAATGATTGGGGTCAATTTTTTTATTAATAAACTACGAGAGGCTCGTTTTGAGCAAATTAGCAAGGACGAAAAAAAACTAGGCTACTCAATGGTGTTGGGAGGTTGTGGAGTGACTCTGGAAGAACTAACCAATTTGTTTTCGGCATACAGCAATCAGGGACAATACACCAATTTACGCTATTTGAAAGAAGATACCATCACCGTGAACCGTCAACTGATTAGCCCAGCAGCGGCTTATGTAATTACCGAAAACCTGACCAAAGCCAATCGCCCTGATTTGCCCTCTTCGTTTGAAAACACCATTCGCATGCCTCGAGTAGCCTGGAAAACGGGTACTTCTTATGGCCGAAGAGATGCCTGGAGCATTGGTTATAATGCCCAATACACGGTGGGGGTGTGGGTAGGTAATTTCTCGGGTGAAGGAGCAAAGAGTTTAGTAGGAGCGGAGGTAGCTACTCCTCTTTTGTTTCAGGTGTTCAACGCCATCGACTACAATTCTAAGAAGGAGTGGTTCAAAGCTCCTAAATCGCTCAAAGTACGTTGGGTATGTAGTGAAACGGGACTACCTCCCAGTGACTTTTGCGAAAACCAAGTCATTGATTACTATTTGCCCTTGGTATCTCCCAACGAAAAATGCAATCACTTGAAAGAAATTGCCGTATCTAAAGATGAAAAGATATCTTATTGTTTGACTTGTAGACCAGAAGGAAATTTCAAGAAAATGTTGTTTCCCAATTTGGCTCCTGAAATGGTTGCATTTTACAATTTAGAAGGCATTGCGCATAAAAAAATCCCTCAACATAATCCTCAATGTACCCGTATTTTTGAGCACCCAGCCCCAATTATCAACTCGCTCTCGGCCAACAAGCAATACATTGTAGATCGAGAAGACCCACCAGAGTTAATGCTTACTTGTATTGCACATAATGAAGTGAAAACAGTATACTGGTACATCAATGATCAGTTTCACAAAGCAGCCAGCCCAATGGATAAAGTGTTTTTTAAGCCTACCCGTGGTGCGGTTAAAATTTCATGTAGCGATGACCAAGGCAAAAGTACCAGCATGACGATTCGGGTATTGTATGAATAATTTTTTATTATTCTATTGTTCCGCCTTCGGCTCATTGTTGCATTGTTAAATGGCTGCGCGAAGCGACGCAAACTATGGACCATTGACTATCGACAAAAAAAACTACCAACTACGATCTACCAACTCCTAACTAAAAAACTGTGGACTATGGACCATTGACTATCGACAAGAAAACTACCAACTAAAGAAAACCGTGGACTATGGACCGTCGACTGTGGGCTAAATAAAGAAACCGGGAGCAAAATACGTCCTGTCATTTCAGTTTTTTTCAAATCTAAAATTATTTAGTCAGTGAATAGGGTGATATTCGATCCGATCAAACATATAGCATTAAACAAGCAATCATCAACAAATTTTTAGCACTATGACACTCCAAGAGACACTGTATCAAAACACCAATTTTAGCATAAGAAAATCTACCCTTACCGAAACCTGGACGCGTAAAACTGCAGATATGACGGATGATATTTTTCAGGATACGATGCTACAGGTGATTGAAAATGTAAAACACTATTACCCTCGTTACCTGATATTAGATTTTAAAAGATCGAGTTATACGGTTTCTATTCCTTCTCAGGCTTGACTGATGGAAAAAGTAGGCCCGATCCTCGAAAACCTAGAGGTGGATAAGGTAGCCGTAATTCGTCCTCATCGATTTTTGCCCAAAGTGTCTACCGAGCAATGGGTAGATGATTGGAGGTATCACCCTGATTTTTACATGAAGATGTTCTATTTTGATACCGAGAGTGCGGCCATGGCTTGGCTCTACCATGATGTCATCAGGGAGTGAGCTTTATTTTTAGGGTATCTGAAGGTGTGGTTTGAAGTTTAGACCTGATAGGGAACCCATCAGGTCTGGAAATCAAATGGTTCCTAATTTTTGTATTGCTTTTTCCAATAAGCAATCAATGCTTTGCGGATGTCTTCACGTTCTGGATCGTCGTTGTCTTCTTTGGCGTAGACGATGTCAGGGTTTTGGGGAGTGAGGTAATCAAAATTTGTTTCTTTACCCGTGAGCAAATAGTTTGACATAGCCACTACATAATCCTGACCATCTACGATGTCATCCTGACCTATTTTCCAGGATTGATTGGTTTCATCATAATTTACTCCGGTAGTTTGTAGATACCCTCCACTGCCTTTGTTGCCTCGACCGGTCGTAAGAATTTTTTTGAGTAGTTTGCCTTTCAGTTTGACCTCAAAAATATCTCCACCATAGGGCAAAGTACGCAATACATCGTATACCGTTACTTGACCACGAAGCTCGTCATCTAAACGTACCGAACCACTGTTAAGAATGGCCACCTTCGCGGCTGGAATAGTAGCCAGCATGGCTTCGCAAATATCTTTGCCCATGTTGGTAGGTTCTTCTCGAATTTTAGATTCACGTGCATCTAGGGTAGTCCCTTTCAAATCCATCAATTTTTCTTTGATATCAAACCCCAAACTATCAAACCCTTGATTGGCATGCTTGAGCCAAGTTTTGACTACTTGGGCCGTTTTGGGGTCTTCATTGATGCTTTCATTGACTTCTTTGAGTTCTGATTTGACGGTGATTTTTTTAGTGGCATGATCAAACGAAATGCGGTGAATATATACGGTTTTGGCGTTGGCATCAGCCTTGGTAATGACCGTATTGCCTACGATGTGTTTCATGTTGGTATGATCATGCCCTCCCATAATCAAGGGAAACTCAGGAACATCCTTAGCAAATTGTTTGTCATCTTTGATGAGTAAGTGCGTCATGGGTACCGCAAAATCAATTTTACCTTTCAATGCAGCCAGTTCTGCCTGAGCAGCGTCTTTTACTTTTCTGAAAGATATGATGTCGTTATCAATGTCAAGGGCCAGCCCCAATAAGCCTACTTTGAGGGTGTCTTCGCCGTTTTGATTGGGAACTTTCAAGACTACTGATCGGGGAAATGCTTCAGTTTTGTCACCAGTTTTCTTGAAAAATGGCTGAGTTTTACCCCCTTTTTTGTAATCGATATTGGTAGATATCCACTGAAATTTTGACTCATCAATGCGTTTGAGTAAATCTTTTTCCTTCAAATCAAACTCATGGTTACCAAAACATACATAATCGACCCCGACGGCATTCATCGCGGCTACCATTTGGGCCCCTTTGATGCGTTGCCCCTGGTATTTGACTGTACCCAATACGGAGGGGTTCAAAAAGTCTCCTGAAAGAATGGTAAATACATGAGGGTTTTCCTTAAGTAATTGTTGCCGTATGGTGGCCACCCTGGCCATACCACCATATTTGCCCCCCTGAATGGGAGCGATTTCATAGACATCGTTTAATTGCAAAATAATAAATTCGGTAGTCGCTGCTTGGCGAGGAGAAGAGCAACTAGAAGCAAAAATTAAAAGTAGCAGGACGATGACGTTATGCCAGCTTTTAGATTTGACAATTTGTGTGACTGTATTCATTTTTTTTGTTTTAACCTACGCTTTTGTAGAGGGTAATGAGTACCTGTTGATACATTTTTATTATAAAGATTTAATAATAGCAATAATCACCATAACAGACAAATACGACTTTGT
>CALDJV010000665.1 GCA_937899305.1 uncultured Cytophagaceae bacterium | reverse complement strand
ACAAAGTGTTAGCTAATTAATATTTTTTAGAAACACACGTGCGGAAAGTCGGATACTAAGAAAAGCTTTAGATGAATTGGTATTGAAATAAGTGAGTTTAAAATTGAATTTGATTGGACGTTTGGTTTTGGTGTATTCTTCTAACCATAGCACCAATGGACGGTAAAACTTTTTTGCATCCTGATGATATGACTCCCCTATAATTTCGCATACGCCGGTATCTGAGTTGAAGTTGACGGTAGGTATAAAATATACACCTTTATTACCTTTTATAGCTATATCTTTCATTGTAATTGGCGCTTTTAATCAGAAACGTAAAAAAGCCTCATTGATTAGTTTAGAGATGTTCTGCTTGCATTTATTTTCGACAAGTAAGTTTTAAAGGCCATTCTCGAGATTCTAAGTTAGTTTTTTACAATAAAAAAAAAAGAACTGAGAAGCAAAAAAAGAAAACTTTCCTGTGGTATATCTATTACTGGTAACGAATACCCAATATGATAAAATAATTATCTTCGTTCAAATGTAGATTATTTTAGGTAAAAAACTCTTTTTACTCGTTCACTTATGTTGGTGAGTATTTCATAAGGAATCGTTTGGATACTTCGGGCCAAGTCCATAATAGAAAGGTCTTCATTGAAAATAATGACTTCATCTCCTTCGGCTACCTCCACTTGGGTTACATCAATCATACTCATATCCATACAGACATTTCCAATTACCGGAACCCTCACTCCATTGACCAATACCTGGCCTACTCCATTGCTAAAAGATCGACTAAATCCATCGGCATAGCCAATAGCAATGGTGGCTGTTTTAGTGGGTTGTTGAGCTATCCCTTTTCTTCCGTAGCCAATGGTTTCGCCAGTTTGCAAGTACTTCACCTGAGAAATGGTCGTTTTGAGGCGACTGATGGTTTTGAGCTGATGTTGCTCAAGCCGATTGGCCTCTACTCCATACAGCCCAATGCCCAAACGTACCATATCGAAATGCGCTTGGGGAAAACGAACAATACCCGGCGAGTTCAAAATATGTTTGATGGTGGTATAACCAATGGCCGCTTCTATTTGAGTGGCCGCTTGTTCAAAATGAGTAATTTGTTGTTGAGAGTAAGACGAATGGGTGGCTTCGTCGGCCCCTGCCAAATGACTAAATATGGAAGCAATTTCGAGAAATTGTAACGGGGCCATTCCGGTACTGGTTTGTTGGCCAAGCAGTGTCAACAACGTAGGTACTTCTTCAGGACTAAATCCCAAACGGTGCATGCCAGTATCTATTTTGAGGTGAATTCGGCTAGCTTGGCGTCGGTCGGTTACAAAATGGATAAAGGCCTCTAGAATCTTAAAGCTGTAGAGTTCAGGCTCCAGGTCATACTGAAGCAGCTTATCGAAGGTATCTTCGCCTGGATTCATTACCATGATGGGTAGAGTAATTCCATTTTTTCTTAAAAATACGCCCTCATCAGCGTAAGCCACCGCAAGATAATCTACCCGATGAAACTGCAGCAAATGCGCTACTTCAGCACTGCCACTACCATAGGCAAAAGCCTTGACCATGACCATAATCTTGGTGTTGGCTTGTAAGCGATCGCGGTAGTAGTTTAGGTTATGCACCAAGGCATCCAGGTCTATTTCCAGTACGGTGCCATGTACTTTTTGCTGAAGCTGTAATACCAATTGCTCGAGACGAAAACGTCGGGCTCCTTTGATAAGAATTACCGCTCGAGCGAGCAAATTTAGGTGAGGGTGAGCTAGCAAGTGTTCGGTGGTTTCTACAAAAGTGGTTTTGAAGTTTTTAAAGTAGGCTTGATGTTGCACAAATTGGTTACCCACTGCAATCAAATGGTCAATTTGCTTGCTATGGAGTAAATCGGCAATAGATTGATACAACAAAGCCGGAGACATGCCCGATTGGAGCATTTCGGATAGAATCACTACTTTTTGGAGCTGGGTATCCTGGGTACTCATAAAGTCCAATGCTATTTTCAAACCGGCCAAATCATTATTGTAAGAGTCATCAATGAGATACGTATTACGCACTCCTCGCTTTAGTTCCATTCGCATAGAGATGGGTTTCAAGCGGCCGATCTGATCCTGTATTTCATGGGCAGGAATCTGGAAGTGTAGCATCACCGTCAGGCAGTGCAGGATATTTTCTAGTGAGGCCTCATCTACAAATGGAATATTGAGGACATAGGTTTGTTGCCGAAAGGAATAAGTGACTCGAGTAATCTGAGGATTACTGAGGGTTTGTTTGGCTAGAATTTGAACATCGGCCTGCGCATGTTGCCCCCAAGTAATGAGGCGTTCGTCTTGGAGTAGATCGGGCGAATTGGCCAAGTGCTCATAACAACCAATCATTTGCGCGCAATTTTGGAATAGTTGCCATTTCTCCCTTAATTTTTGAGCACGATCTACAAAACCCTCGTCATGTGCCGGACCCAAGTTGGTAAAGATGCCCAAGGTAGGCTGAATAATTTTTTGGAGTGCAGCCATTTCTCCTTGTTGAGAAATCCCCGCTTCAAAAATAGCTAAATTGTGTCGGGAATGCATTTGCCATACCGATAGAGGTACACCAATTTGAGAATTGTAACTTTTGGGGCTTTTCACTACGCGGTAATGCTTGGTGAGCAACTTGGCGAGCCACTCCTTGACCATTGTTTTGCCGTTGCTTCCGGTAATGGCAATGACCGGGAAATGAAATTGCTGACGGTGAGAAGCAGCGATGGCCTGAAGCGCCTGCAGGGTGCTGTTTACAAATAAAAAGTTGGCTTGAGAAAATGAACCGATCGGAAAATCATCTTGTTCAATGACAAAGCTTCGGACTCCTTTTTGATACAGTTCTGATACAAAATCGTGTCCATTGTGATGTTCACCATCAATGGCAAAAAACAAAGATTGAGTCGGATGGTAGAGTTTGCGGCTGTCTAGCAACAAATGATGAATCGCTTGGGTAGGTTGGGACACCTGAAGAGGAGAAGCCTGGGTAATTTCAATAACTTGAGTAATGTTGAGCATGGAAACCTGTTTTTGACCTAAGGGGCTGATTTTTAGGGCAGAAAGTTAGGCAATAAAGTATTAAAAACCATTAATACCTCAGTCTCTAAATAAGTGATACATTAGTTTTGATGAATTTTGTTTGCTGACGCACTTAAAAAAATGCGCATAGCCATAGCTACGCAAGTGTTTTTAAGTAAAGTCAGCGGGCAAAAGGCGGATAAATAATAGGTCAGGTATTTAGGATCTGAGGTACTAAGTAAAACGGAAAAAATAAACTAATCCAAATTTGATGTAATATCTAGTTGCTAGACGACGAAAAAAATCTTTGCGTAGCCAAAGCTACGGAACTATTTTTTGAAGAAGTATAGCGACGAGAGATAAGTCAAATGGATTAGGTTATTGATGTAGTTTTACTAATAAACCCCCAAAATGAAACAGAAACTAGCCAAGGTCATCCAAAAAGTAATTTACTTGATTTGCCTGACGCTGTGGAGTGCTTGTTCTGGTGATCAACCCACCCAACAAACGAATGATGGCCTCTCTGAAGTAAATTTAAAACAGTCACCCCAACCTGCTCACCTTGCGTTTGCGAGGTGGACTGATACTTTACCAACCATCAAACTTCCCCAAGCGATAGACTATCCGGCCACCGAGTGGGGAAAAATAGAGATGAATGGCCCTCGAGCCACAGACGACGCAGAAATAAAAGGCCTCATTGCAACCAATTTCAAGCAATACCATTACGCAAAAGATAGCCTGGTGGCCTTTGTCAAGCAAGCCGACCTACAACATGCTTTAGTGTACCCAATTGGTAAAGTCAAGTACCACCACGCGCAACAAGTCACTATTTTACTTTTGTTTCTCCAAACAACCACCCCAGCTTTGAGCCAAAAGCATTATGTATTGAGCTATCATCATCGCAAAACAGGGCAGCCCCTGGGCTATGATCTACTAGCTGGAATGGTGCGCAGCCCAAGACAGCACAGGCAATACTACGGACGCTGGGGCATTCAAAAACATCAAGTTTGGATCAATCGATTTTGTTTCAAAAATCCTGATTCAGGCCTGCGGCAAGCTCAAAAATACAAAGTGATATTCAATCAAACGACTAAGCCACAATCACGCCCCCGAGCCCAACCGGAAAGGTTGTATGCCTTGAGTGGCACCTCAAAAGAGGTACAAGGAATCAGGTATCGTCGTCATTGTGATGAAAAAGTAGGCTATTGTGTCAGCCTTCCCTACGAGGTATTTACCTATTCGGCTCGCACTGCCGAGCTGGGCATCAGCGAAGATTTTGTGTCGGGAGATCAACAGGCTACCTTGCTTTTTTATCGAGATGTGTCCAATGAAGCGACTTTTAGGAACTCTGAAGGTCAATTTGACCAAAAACGATATTTTAATATCAGTAAAAAAACAATGGCAGAAGATGGGCATCAACTGACTTACACCTATTATCATCAAAACTACTTTGTGTTATCAGGCATTCGGAGGGATGGGCGGATTTTTTATGAAAAGCATTGTGGGGCCACCCATTTTGCTTTAGTGTATCCTGCGGCTCAAAAGGCAAAGTATGACAAAATAGTGACACAGATAAGTAAGCATTTTAGGGTGAAATAAGTCAATATTTGATGAAAAATAGACCAATTTTAAAGTGAGGAGGTACCAGTTTTTTATTTCATTTCCTTTCTAAAACGACTACCTCGCCCTTTTTCATAGGCATTGGTTCCAGGGTAGGGATCAGAAGCTGTTTTGCTTCATCGGACAATGGATAGTATTTGGCGAGGGTATTGCGTAGATTTTGCAAGGGATGTAAAAAACTTTTTTAATGACACTTTACTAAAATGCAATACTCACCCGTAAGCTCCCCCAGCGGTGAATTGCTGCTCCAACAAACTCCGGACTCATGAGGTGGTAAGCATAGCCTACCTGCCATTTGCCTAGGCCCAAAGTACCACCCAATTGGTGATGAATGACATTGCGCTTGATTTGTTGGTTGGTGAAAGTATGCGGGCTGCTACGGTTGAACAAGCCTCCCTGCAAGGTAGCATCGTAGGCTACCCACTGTATTTGGCTACTGGCTGCGACTTGCCATTTTAGGCGGGCAGACTTTCGGTTTTTTAACTGAAACCCGATGCCAGCCAAGGCACTGGTACGCAAATTACCCAAGTTGATTTGGCCAAACAAATGGAGTTGAGAGTGATCAATTTTGCCTAAAAGGGTCTTTTGATAATATACCTGGTAGCCTAGCAGTGCCTCAGGGGCAATTTGATGGTCCCAACCCTGGGGTTGTTCACCATTAACTATGTCATGAATTGTTTTTTGCATGCCTTCGGCAAAAGCTGGACGACCCATTGCTCCTACTTGAATACCACTTACCAGCATTTGTTGGTGTACAATGTCCATTTGTTGCTGCGAGTAAGTCAAAGTCAAATACCCAGCATAAGGACGGTCATTGCGTAGCGGCTGGGCCGCGCCCAAATTGGTAGGGGTAAAGACGGCATGTTGGAGCATGACGCTCCGGTGACTGATGGTAGATGGATGCCCAGGTAACTTTAAAAGTACCCGATTGAGCAAAAAACGTTTGAGTTGGGAGGTAGTGTATTGTAGGCGAATGCCCTGGGTATAATATTGATCGGTTTGGGTAAACAAATCATTGTCGTATTGAATGGCAATGCCTGGTTGGGGCAAAGAGGAAGATAAAGATTGGGCGGACACCCATTGAATACTCAATAGCCATCCGACCATCCCCAGATTTCTGAGCCAATGCATTTTTTTGAACCTATGCATATGCCCACATCTCAGCCAATTCTTTCTTGAAACCTCCCGAAAGTATCGGAAAACGACACCAGGTCTTGGGGTCAAGGTTTTTATCATCCAAATGAAACGATGGGGCGTACCTTTCCCGTTTCCATTGGTTGCGGCACCACAACTTAAAGAATTTATCAGTCCAGGTTTTCAACTGATCCAAATCATATTGCGGATAGCGAATCTGAAGGATTTGTAAACATTCCAGCGGGGTACGCTTATCGCGAATGGCTTGCTCTTCTATGTCATCCAGCAAGTCGTAAGGCATCAGGTCACCTTCATCGGTTTGGTCGGCATCCTGAGGGCGGAGCTCTGCAGTAGGTTGCTGATTGTTGACCAAATGCAGCGAAGGCAAGGTAAGGTAATCAGTACCAGCATCGAGTCCTTTAGTTTCTAGCCAGGACAACCATTGTCGCAAAAATGCCTTGTCGATGCCGGCAATAGGGCTCACCCCACCCGAAGTATCTCCATCCATGGTAGCGTAGCCTACTGCCGCCTCAGAGCGATTACTGGTAGAAAGTAATAATGCTCCTTTGAGGTTGGCAAACATCCAAATGCTAGGGGCACGCAAACGAGCCTGAATGTTTTGTAACGTGATGTCGTCTTGTTCCCAGTTCAAAGGGCGCCCGATGGCTTTCCCAATAAGCGATACATAGTTTTCGCGTAAAGGTTCCACATCCAAAACGTGAAACTCGGCCCCAATGCCTTCAGCTAGTTTTTGGGCGGCATTCAAGGTCACCTCTCCACTGTTTCGAGTACCTTGGTACGCACAAGTAATCAAGGCCTGAGCAATTTGAGTTTTTAAATCAGTGGCCTGCCGATCCATTTTTTGTAGTACTTGGATGTAGCCTAGTTTTTCAAAAAAACGATCTACTCCGATACTTTCCAGACCCAACTCAATCAACAAATAACAAAGTGCCGATACGGCCGAAGAATCGGCTCCCCCGCTCAAAGAGATGACAAATCCTCGCGAAAAACTCTTACGCATATAATCAAACAAGGCCAAGGCTACGGCTCGGCTAAATTCTTCCTCTTTCAAAAATGGGCTTTGCTCCCAGGATTCACTGGGTGGTTGAGGCAACATGGGCAAGCAGGTAGGGTATGTAAACTCAAGCGATACCCGATGGCGGTGATCATCGGCTTGCTCGAAGGGCACTTGATTTTGAATCTGAGCCAAACGAGTAAGTGCCACGTCTATAGTGGATACGGTCAGATCCCAGTTGGCATAAGCAAACCGTTTTCCGGAGGCAATCATTTCTCCATTGGTGGCAATCAAAGCACCACCGTCATAAATGGCCCTTCCGGCTTCATTGCCCAATAAGTTGGCATAAATATAACTTACCCCAAAAGCTCGGGAACCTTCCAAGACAAAGCGTTTGCGAATGGCCAACTTGCCAAAGGCAAAATGACTGGCACTGGGATTCAGAATGACATCGATGCCATATTTGTACAAGTCTCTTCCGGGGCGGTTGGCCACCCAGGCATCTTCGCATATTTCGTAGCCGATTTTTACCCCACCAATGTCAAAGTAAATATCACCTACCTTGACCTGAGCACCTCCTAAAAAGGAAGGTAAAGTAATGGTGGTCACTTCGCCTCCCTTCCAGGCCTTGAACCAGCGCTGTTCGTAGTGAATGCCTTGCCCCGCCAAAAATTTCTTGGCTACAAACCCGGCTATTTGGCCATCTACGATCAAACAGGCGGTATTGAACAATTGATTTTGCACCAACAGGGGCAAGCCTACCGAAACAATCATTCCTTTGGTATGGGGCAATATTTCAGCGAGTGCCTCCAGGGCCCGCTGGCAAGTATTGGGAGCATAAAAAGCATCTTCACATCCATAACCAGTAATACATAACTCTGGCAGGCACAAAAGAGTGACCTCTTGCTGACGGGCACTGCCCAGCGCATCCAGAATGTTTTGGGTATTTTGTTGCCAATCCAGAGGAGTTTGATTCAGGATGGCGGCGGCTACTTTGATTAGTTGCATATATTATTTGAGTTTTTTGAAACAGCAATTTATGTAGTTATACGGCTAAACATTGTGGAATATAAGTTTTACCACTTCGTAACCAATCCTGACAGGTTTTAGAAACCTGTCAGGATTAAAATCGTCGATTGTAAAAGGGATTTATTTCAAATACATTCTTCCCTGGCGCAAGCATCCGCTTGTGACCAAATATCATTACACAAGCAGAAAGCATATCTCTACTTAATAAAAGACGACATTCAACCCGCTTGTTAGATTAATTGAACTAAAATTATTAAACTACTTTGAGTGTTTTCAATTCTAGGTTTAGATAATTCTAAACAGCATGCGTTTGAAAGCCTGACCAACGATCTATACTAACAAACATACTTCAAATTAACAAATATGGCACAATACGTTCCTTTCGAAGATGGTGTAGAAGTAAATGGGCAAACCGTACTGGCATTTGTCAACGCAGTACCTATGTTTCGCGATGATATGTTGAAAATTTTGCATCGTCATGGCATCACTCAACCTCAAGCGGGGGAGTGGTATGCTCAAATCCATTGGCTCAATGCTTTCAAAGAAATTGGGGAAAAATATGGCGCCAATACCCTCTTCGCAATTGGAAAAGCGATCCCCGAAAATGCTGATTTCCCACCCGACATAGACAGCCTTGAAAAAGCCCTGGCCTCCATCAATGTAGCTTATCATATGAATCACCGCAAAGGTGAAATTGGCTATTATAAACTGGTCAAGTTTAATCAAGAAGACAAACTGGCCATCATGGAATGTCGGAATCCCTATCCGAGTAATTTTGATCGAGGGATCATTACTGCGATGGCGCGTAAATTTAAACCTCCTAGAGTGCTGATAATTAATATAGTGATAGATACTTCAAAACCCAGCCGACTAGATGGGGCCGATGTATGTACTTATCGAGTTACTTGGTAGCATCTCGGTTGGTATCTAATGAGCGTAAATAATTTTTCAACCCAAAATAAACTTACAATAATGGCTCAATACGTTCCTTTTGATGAAAATGCAGAAGTGAGTGGACAATCTATTCTTGGATTTGTAAACGCGATTCCAGTTTTTAGAGAAGAAATGCTTCAGGTTTTACAAAAAAATGGGATTGATAACCTCAAGCCTGATGAATGGTACCCAATGATTTGTAATTTAAATGCTTACAAAGAAATTGGAGAGTCCTATGGTGCCAATACCCTGTTTGCCATTGGCAAAGCGATTCCTGAACATGCTGTTTTTCCACCCGATATCGATGACCTTGAAAAAGCTTTGGCATCCATTGATGTGGCTTATCATATGAATCATCGAAACGGTGACATTGGCCACTACAAACTAGCCAAGTTTAGTGAAGTAGATAAACTAGCCACGATGGAATGTTACAATCCTTATCCTAGTAATTTTGACCGAGGTATTATTACAACGATGGTGCGTAAATTTAAACCTCCTACAGTATTGAGAATCGATGTAGAGGTGGATACTTCAAAACCCAGCCGACTGGATGGAGCCGATAGGTGTACCTTCCGAATTATTTGGTAGTAATTTGTTGGATAGTCTGTAAACGATCTACTTTAGCAGTTAGGGTTTCGGCAAATGGAGTGACACAATAGATGGCTTTGGGCAACTCATAATTAGACAGGTGTGGTTTCAGTGCCTTCAACAATTGTTGCTGGATAGCATCGTCTAAATGAGGCAGCTCAAGGAGGGCGACTACTTGTTCTCCTAAAAGTTCATGGGGCAGGCCAGCCACAAAAAAACGGCAATCAATCTGAAGTTGATGCAGGACTTGTTCCAGTGCCTTTTCCACTTTTTCGGCTTGTACTTTTACACCTCCACTATTGATGACCCGATCGATGCGCCCCAACCACTGAAACCGATCAGGAGACAGGATCGCCACCAAATCATTGGTAGTAATCCATTGATTGAGAGTAGTAGGAGATTTAATCTGGAGGCATTTTCGAGCATCTTGCTGAATGGTTACCTGAGGTAAAGTTTGGTAATACGCTTCGTTGTTTTCACCATTGATACGGCGCAAAGCAATGTGGGTGACGGTCTCAGTCATGCCATAAGTGGCATACACTGGGGCTTTCAGATTTCGTATTTGTTGTTCCAGGGCATAATCCACTGGTGCGCCCCCTACAATGATGGCTTTTGCGCCATTGAGCCAATTGCTTCCCACCTCTGTCTGAAGCAGGGCGTGTATTTGTAAAGGAACCAAAGCGATGAAGTCAACTGAGGGAGGGATATCTTGGTGTTGCAAAGGATTTCTGCCTGGAGGTACAATGGTCATTTGCAGGTTCAGTTCAAACCCCCTTACCAACATCATTAGCCCCGCAATGTAAGCCGTATTCAAACAAACAAAAGCGTTGTCTCCTGGCTGTAATTGCAAGGCTTGCCCCGTCATTTGAGCACTGACTTGCAACTGGGCTCTAGTCAATACAATGGGTTTAGGGGTTCCGGTAGACCCTGAGGTATGCACGGTAAAACTAGACTGACTCTGGAGCCAATTGGCACAAAAATCTAAGGTGGCCAGGCCATATGGGTCCAGGTTTTGGGTCAAATACGCTCGGGCCGTGATTTGATCATAGTCAAATCTTTGTTGACCCAGGGTGAGAAAATCGGGCATCAACTATTGGCTTTTTTGTAGACTCGTTTTACATCTACTTGAAACTGAGTAATTACTGACATTTCTTCCTCGGAAACACCTGAAACTCCGGCAACTTTTTCTAATACTGAAATAAATTTTTCGATGTGTTGTTCAGTGAGTACTTGCTGATTTTTTCGGATGATAAACATAACCCGGTTGTAGGTTACCTCCAGATCGCGCTCAATATATTCGTTTTCTAATTGCTCAAAACGGTCCAGTGCCAGCCAGCTATGCTCCCCCAGGTCTTCTTTGATGGCTTCCTGAAAAACGATTTTTTCAGTATTCGACAAAACACCATCAACAGTGGCAATTACATAAGCCAGATCACCAATGGCTCGGTACAGGTCTCTTTCTTCAAGGGTTAAATCTTGCATTTAAGGAGGTTTTTTAGTGTGTTTTCAAAAATACAACTAACTTTGATTTTACGAAAAAAAAACAAGATGGATCTCTTATTTTCAATGATTTTGAATAGATAAAACCTTGTTTTTCAATGAGTAACTGACCCAACCAATGGGTGGCTGGTCGCTATTTTTATAAACCTAATCAGATTGATATGAACTCTATGATCCCCTTGGTGAATCAAGCGTTTAAACACCTCGATAATGTAGCCATTATAGACGAACATAAAACGCATACTTATGCGCAATTATTAGCATCTTCGGAGCGTATCGCCCAGTTTTTATTACAGAAAAACAATGGACAAGACCTCAAAGAAGCATGTATTGCCTTTATGGCCATTCCCAATTTTTATTATGCAGCCATCCAGTGGGGGATATGGAGGGCAGGGGGCATTGCGGTACCTTTGGGAATTTCTCATCCCATTCCTGAGATTGAGTATATCTTGGAAGATACCCAGGCCAAAACCATATTGACGACCCACGATTATCAGGATTTTTTGGAGCCACTCAATGCCCACGATTTATTAGTTGAAAACATAGAACAATTGTCATCGGTAGACGAAGCCCTTGCTTTACCCGAGGTGGATGCTACTCGTAGAGCCCTCATCATTTACACCAGTGGTACCACCAGCCGCCCCAAAGGGGTAGTGACCACCCACAACATCATCAAGGCTCAAATTACGACCCTGACTAAAGCCTGGGGTTGGACTACCAACGATTACATTCTACATACTTTGCCATTGCACCACGTGCATGGCATCATCAATATTTTGTATTCGGCGCTCTGGTCGGGAGCCAAGTGCGAAATGATGCCCAAGTTTGATGCAAAGGAGGTATGGGAAAAATTTGCTCAAGGCGATTTATCACTGTTTATGGCTGTCCCCACGGTATACAATCGTTTGATCGGATATTGGGAAGGCTTAAGGGTAGAAGAACAACAGCGGTTGTCGGCAGGAGTGGAAAAAATGAGGTTGATGGTTTCGGGGTCGGCTGCGTTGCCAGTAAGTGTGTTGCTGAAGTGGAAAGAAATAAGCGGGCATACTTTGCTAGAGCGCTATGGCATGACCGAAATTGGCATGGCGGTTTCCAACCCATTGTTGGGGGAACGAAAACCGGGTTTTATTGGAATGCCACTGCCCAATGTGGAGATGATATTGGTGGGCGAAAACGGCGAGTTAATTACCGGGCCAGACGACATGGGCGAAATTAGGGTGAAAAGCCCCTCAGTATTTTTAGAATATTGGAATAAACCCGAAGTAACGCGTGATTCTTTTGTTGACGGATGGTTTTGCACTGGTGATATTGCAATGAGAGATCGCGATGGGTATTATCGTATTTTGGGGCGTAACTCCGTAGATATTATCAAGAGTGGAGGATATAAAATATCGGCTCTGGAAATTGAAGAAGTGTTGCGTAAACACCCTAATGTCAAAGAAGTGGCCGTGGTGGGAATTCCAAACGAAAAATGGGGCGAGATGGTGGCCACTGCCATTGTGACCAAGCCACGCAATCATTTTATAAGCCTGGAAAGTTTACGGGCTTGGGCGAGCGAATACTTGGCCAAGTACAAATTACCCAACGAGGTGATGATGCTCAATGATTTGCCTCGTAATGCGATGGGTAAAGTGACCAAACCTGCGCTAGTCAAGCTATTTGAGGCCGATCAATAGGGAAAGTAAACTGTTGAGCTGAGGTATTTTCTAAATCCGAAAACCCAATACAGTGATGTCATCGCGTTGTTCGGTACCCTGCCGATAATCTTCCAATGCTTGAGTAAATGTTTGTTCTTGTTGGGATATAGGTAAAGAAGCACAAGCCTCCATGAGTTTTCTAAAGCGCAGGGTACCAAAGCTTTTGCGACGAGGATTGGGCGAATCTACCAGGCCATCAGTGGTCAGGTACAGCATCGTTCCTGGTTGTAACGTAATGGTTTGTACTGTAAACTTTGTGTTGGTATTGTCATATCCTCCAATAGAAATACGATCGCCTCGCAATTCGTGAAACCCTGCTTGATTGATGTAATACAAAGGGCGTTTGGCACCAGTAAAATACACCTTGGTACTTCCATCTTTGTTTTTTTCTAATTTGCAAAGGCATACATCCATTCCTTGGTTCACATTTCCCTTGTCGCTTTGTTTGAGCTCTTTGTTTAGCTTTTCATTCAACCGAGTCAAAATTTGGTCAGTTTCCAAGATCAAAGATTCATTGATGATTTCATTGAGCAAAGCATTACCAATCATGCTCATAAAGGCCCCTGGTACACCATGTCCAGTACAATCTACTACTGCTACAAAGGTAACTGTTTTGGCATTGAGGGTTTTGGTCGTGAGTTGTAAAATAGCTTCCTCTTCGGTTTTGGGCTGATCGGTTTGCCACAAGTCTTCTATTTTGAACTTGGGTTTTATCTGGCTAATCCAGTAAAAATCACCCGATACAATGTCTTTGGGTTGGTACAACACAAAATGCTGATGACCCAGTAAATCACGCATACGTTCGGTGTCGGGTAAAATGGCATTCTGGATGGTTCGGGCAGCCTGAATACTCTCCTTGGTTTTATTGCTTTCTCTTTTGAGCTTGCTATTGGTTTCGGCAATGAATTCATTTTGGGCAATGATTTCTTCCTGTTGTTGTTGTAACTCCTCATTTTGAGTCAAAACCTCGTTATTTTTACTTTGTAATTCCTTGGTACGTTCTTTTACCTTTTGTTCTAGCTGTTCATTGGCTTCCTGTTGTACCTCAAGCATTTTTTGTTGGGCGGCTTCTTTTTCCCGTTTAAATTGCTGATAACTATCGGCCAACGCCAACGACAATAACACCACGTTCAATGCTCCGCCCACATCCATCATGTGTTTGGTGAAAAAATTGAAGGGCAGTACGCCTACCAAAGTAAGCGCATTCATGAAAATACCCAATGCAAATAGTACCCAGGCCAAGATGAAAAATCGAGCCGCTACCATGCCTTTCCGATAACTAACTATACCCGCGGCAATGATGAACGGCATATTGATGATATTGACCATAATGGAAAGTTGGGTACTGACCCTGATAGAGACAAAACTAGTAAGGCCCATGGCAAGGCTAAACGCGATGAGTACAAAGAAAACCTTTCGTAGTTTGGGTGCATACTTCTTGAGGTTCAAAAAACTATCTGTATACCATAAAAATACCCCTTGAAATATTGCCGTCAACAAAGTAATTGCAATACTGGCAAACCATACTGAATGGGGCCATAA
This sequence comes from uncultured Cytophagaceae bacterium, assembly GCA_937899305.1. Lineage (GTDB taxonomy): Bacteria > Bacteroidota > Bacteroidia > Cytophagales > Microscillaceae > Microscilla. Next base: position 1,167 of record CALDJV010000665.1, on the reverse strand, counting down.
GAATTGAAATGCCTGCCCCTTGATAGATATATTGGCCAAAATGCCAAAAAACAAAGCAAAACTGTACAAGAAGTAGGGGCGAGACTTCAGAGAAAAAAACAGGAATAAATTATAAATACTCATTACCAACAAAATGCCATAATACATACTCAGGATGGCTTGCTCATAGTTTTGTTTGGTATAAAATGCTTCGGGGCGATAAATGGTGATGGGAGCTTGAATACTACTGGTACTTTGCAAACGTAAATAGTAAGTTTGAGTAGCTTGATTGGTAAATTTGAGTGGCACTACAAAATGACGACTGTGAATGGGCCGTTGACTGAACGGAAGGTGATCGCCCAATACCATCTTTTTCCAACCTTGTTTTTGGGGAATATAAAATTCTATGTTGTCTAACAAGGGGTGAGCCAGCTCCATCAGCCAAGGAGATTGTTCAGACGAAGGTATGGTGTTTTTTAGCTCAAAACGCAACCAAAAAACCGAGCTAGATACTCCAAAACTATTGGCATTTTGAGTGACAGGTTTAAATGATTTTTGCCGGACTTGTTCAAAGCTGAATTGTCCTTGTGGGTCTTCAAAATAATACAGTTTATCCTTGGTTAAGAAGTACGAAGATACTTCTTGTTCAAGCACTTGGGGTGTTTGCGCCAAGGTTTGTAAGGCCATACCTGGCAAGAACCAAAGAAAAATGACAGTGTTTATAAAAAACTTGTTGAATATTTTAGTCACAGTGTGTAATCTTAATCTAATGAATAATGATAAGGTCGGCGTATGCTAATATAGGATCAAGAAATATTCCAAAATCTGACAAGTCACGGTGTAAAACTGATCCATAAAACCTTGGTAAACTATTTCCAATATTGTTATCAGGCAATATGGCCTTAGCACAGTTGAAAAAATAACCTTTCTATTTCAACAAGTTAAAAACATAAGCGTTTTGCTCAAAATCTTCGTCTGTAGAATATTTATTAAATTGTTCTGCTACGCTGATTGTTGTATTTTTCTATTGTTAGTTCCTTCGGCTTTGTCTCAGGACTAAAGGTTCCGCTTCGCTCATTGTTAAATGGTTGCGCGAGGCGTCGCAAACTATGGACTATGGACCGTCGACTGTGGACCAATGCTGTTTCCTTAATAAAAATATATTTAAAGGAATTATTCCGAGTTTTT
>CALDJV010000664.1 GCA_937899305.1 uncultured Cytophagaceae bacterium | reverse complement strand
GATTTTTTGGGCAATATGCCTCTTAATCAAAATGCTTGCCGCTCACTAATGGTATGTTTCCCTTTTTTGCTTGTTGAGTGCCCTTTTTTTGGGTATTTTCCTGATCTTGTTCTGACGCAGATGATTTGGGCCTTTTCTTAAAAAAATCAAAAAAGTTTTTCATTGGTTTGGGAGTTGGTCTTCATATATTCAATCAATTTTTTATAAAACTTGCCTTCTTTGAGTACTTGCTCATTTCCTAACAAAATGACTTGTTCGCGGGCACGGGTAAGGGCCACATTCAATTTTTTATCTACCGTTTGTTGGGCATTAAATGCCTGTAGGTTTTTGAGTTGCTCAGGATGATTGACCGCCATTGAAATGATCACGATTTCTCGTTCGCTGCCCTGATAACGCTCTACCGTATCAATGCTTACTTTATTTTGTAGTTCTTCGTCGAGCTGCCCATAGATTTGGGCAATCTGAGCCCGATAAGGGGTGATAATGCCTACTGTATCGGCTTTGAAATCTTGTTGGTACATATCGCGAATCACCTGGAGCAAACGCACGACCCGCTGGGCTTCAGTATGGTTAATTTTGTTCTGATGCTCCAGAGGAGAGTCCCAAAATAGGAGACGACTTTGATTGATCCAGTCGGCCAACTCTCCCGACGCTGGACTTGGAGGGTGTTGCAAAGGCAAGGTTTGTCGTTCGGTTCCTATTTTCAGTTTTTTGTAAAAATGATCATTCACAAATTGGGTAATGTCACCGTGCATGCGAAACTGGGTTGTTAACATGGCGTAGCAACTGTGCCAGTCTCTGTTTTGGGCATTGGTCAAGAGACGTTCAAACATAGAAATGCTCAAATCGCGAATGCCCATATCATGCAAGTCGGTTTGTTGGGTGAGGCATTTTTCGGCATCTTGAGTAACTACTGCGGGGAGCTGTTTTTCGTCTCCAATCAAAATAAATCGCTTGAAACGAGGCAATACTCCACTCAGGTGAGGCTCCAGCAGTTGAGATGCTTCGTCTACAATAACGGTGTCAAAGGTCTTGATTTTGAAGAGGTTCAGGTTTTTGTAGAAAGAGGCTACAGTGGACACAAATATGCGGGTTTGGCTCAAGATCTGGTGTACCTCCTTTATCTTTTTGTCCTTGGTAAGGTGACTTAAACTATAAGGACTGCCTTCTTTGCCACTGCCCAACCGAATCATTTGCCCCTTACAAATGGGCTCAATTTTTTTGCAAATTTCGTCGACGGCTCGATTGGTAAAAGCCAACAGAAAAATATTTTCTTCGGTTTGATGAAAAATATGTCCAACCATATTGGCCAGCATGGCCGAAGTCTTTCCAGTACCAGGAGGGCCTTGTAGTAGAAAATAGTCTTTGGCCGCCAAGGCTTGATTCAAAATCTGGTTTTGTTCGGCGTTGAGCCGCTCCACGTGAATACCAGGCGAGGGCCCAAATTCGGGAGGACGTCTTCCAAGCAACAAATCTTTTTGAGCATCGGGTATAGAAAGATAGTACGCCAGCGAAGCCAGTAAATCACGGTTGCCACTTTCCAGCAAATTGGGCTCTAGTGCCCAGTGGGTGTGTTGTTGCAAAAAGTGAGTATCGATATGCTTATTCCAGGCTTGGATGGTCACCTGCTGAGGGGTAATATGGGCAATGTTGCATTTAAGGAGCTGATACTTGAGTGCAGTCAGTGAACCATTGGCATTTATGGGATACAATACGGCAATGTCTCCTTTGCGAAAAGTGGTGACGCTGCTTTGGTTAGTTTGGCGATGAAACACCAGCGTAGAAGTAGTCAAATCGGATTGCTCAAAATCCAAGGTAAGTTGCTCGAGCAAGGCAAAGTTGGCTTTTTTATCTTCACGGGCGTTTTTCCAAAGGTTGGCAAATCCATTTTGAAAATCGTTTTGGGTTTGCCCAATTTTGGCTGCAATGTTTTCGCGCACTACCAATCCGGCAAAAGCAATAAAATAGGCCTTGTCTATTTCGCGGCAGCCCCGCCACATGTCATCAAAGGTTTTGGCATCTTCAACAACATAAAAAGGCAACCCCGCCTGAGAAATTCGTTTGTGTAATTGGTCAAAAATACGGGTATTTTCTCGGGCAATCATAAAATCAAGAAACACCATTTGATTTCTCAGCAACAGGGCATCTTGTTGCTCAAAATTGAGCTTGCCACAGTTGCGCAAATACTCCCCATCTTCGGCCTGCGAGTAGAGAATGGCGCTGATTCCCCGACGGTTTTCAAAGGTATCGTCCAACAGTAAATTATAACAAGCCACCTGTACCAAATCGTTGGCCCAAGCTTTAGACCTGACTGGTGGGACACTTTTGGCACTTTTGAGCTCAATGATTTCTTTGAGGTTTTTGCGGTCCTGGTCTGCATTACTTTCATTGTATTCTACCAATACATCTAAACGTCCCTGCAAGCCAAAAATAGCCGAAAGAAAGGTAGGTTCCGTGGTAAGTCGTTGACTGCGGTATTTTTTGACAAACTGCTGTAATCGTTCAAATTGGGTTTTCAAATTATGATAAATAAGCATCAATTTGTCTTTGAGAAACACCGCCTCCAAAAAGTTTTTGTGCAAAGCCCCCCGATAAGCTTGCTCATAAGTAATGTGTTCATTATCAATAATTTGATCGAGCATTTCATTGATCAGGTTTCCCATAAAGGTGGCTTCCGATCCAGTGAAAAAACGCAAATTACTCAGTAAGTAATTGTAAGACGATTGCCTGCCGTAACGATCTACGCATCGGGCAATGGCCGACGCATCTACCAAATAATCGGGTTCTAAAATGAGGTGCGAACTTTCGGTAGTACGAAATTCGGCAAATGGGGTAGGGGTAGCCTCATCAGTAGGAGCTTGCTTGGCCAAATCGGTGATATGAATGGTTTGGTAGGGCTGAGCAAAACGACCAAATTGACTAATGGGTTTGTAGTTGGTATCGGTCACCTGAATGCGGGCTTTACCGTATTGTTCGGTTTCACAAATGAGTACACAGCGCCCCTTGCCATTAGAGAGGGTTTCGTAACCTTTGGTACGCAAAACTACTGCTCGCAACAACGCCAATTTTTCGGCAGGATCGGTAGGTTGAAACAAGGAAGGAAGGGTTGCTTCTTGGTATAATTGAAGCAGAGGAGATGGGACGGTTTCTTGAGAAAAATGATAGACCAAACTAGCCATCAACTGAATGCCCGCCAGTACTTGCCAAGGAGCAGGGGCAAAGGTATCTTGCCGTTGGGTACGACGACATAAAATTCGCCAGCTGTGGATTTCAGCTTCAAAATCACGGTCTAGGTTGTATGCCTCACATACAAAGCTAATTTGGGCAAAATGACTGTAAAATATTTGTGATTCTTTGGCGGTAATTTCTTTGATAAGATTGTAAAACAATGCATTGAGCTGCAAAGTAGCACTGCGTAAATCCTGAAAATGTGCTTCACTTACTTCTGTTTCAGATTCGTGGTCTACGGTGGCTTCTATCTTCAAATCAACTGACTCTCCAATGACTTGCAGGCTATTATAGAAGAAGTTGGCTGCAATGGGAGAAACAATAAAATACATACGTTCGGGTTTGTCTTGTCTTAATTTGGGTGTCTTGAGGCTTTAAAGATAGGGAAATTTTAGGGAATGTATTTTGAGTCATTTCCAGTATTTGGTAAATTAAAGACTTGGGCTAAATAAGTGTTCATTACAAACTAAACTATGGGACAAGACATTGCCATCAGGACTAAAGTAAAAATCAAAGTAAGTGGTTTTAGCGAGCCAGAAGATTGTTTTCTGATTCTTGATCGCGGATTTTGCGAATTCTGCGAGAATGCTCGAAATAAATCAGCTGAAATTGTAGATAGTTTGGCAAAAGCGCTCCATTTGAACCTGGACTTTTTGCTAGAACCACAATATTATGAAGACCCTGAGGGTGTAGACCCTAATTTTGAAAAGTGGGCGGATCTGAAGTCTTTTCTTGCCAAGCTTCGGTTGCTTATGAGTAGATTTGGTACGCATCCAAACTACGAACAGGCAGTGACATATGACCGTGAATATTGGCGCAATTATTTTGGAGATACCTTTCAACAGGACATGAATTTGTTGGCTAATTTTTTAGTGGAAGCTCAAACTCAAGGAGTAGAGGAGTTTACCTTGGAGGTGGTCTAGTAGTATTTCCTGAATAAGTTTCATTTCCTATCACAAAACCTTCAATTGGTATAAAAAGCCTTTACCGACAAACAAAAGCAGGGGGAGATCTATTATATTCGTAGAAAACAAGTGCTACTCTCAAACCCATAGACCCCATGAAAAAATTAATTTTGATTGCCGCTGCCTGGATATTATTTAGCTTGACCGCCTTTGCCCAAAACGATCAAGCCGCATCTCGTCTACAACAACCTGTAGAGTCAGGACTTACCCTCCAAACCAATCAATCTTCTTCGTTGTTTTCGCCTACTGTATTGGAGATTGGCAAACCATTTCAAAAACGATTTTCTGCCGAAGTCCAGCGAATTATCAGATTAGAGGATGCGGTATACACCCCTTCTTTTAACCTGGGCGATCGTAAGATCCAACTGTTACCCAATCAAGATTGGGAAAACTGTGCCCAAATTTCATTTCGAATTTCCTCCAAAAAGAAGAAGACGAAGAAATAATACTTTTGTTAGTGCAGATTGCAAATCTGAAAGAACCGATCTCAGTCCCCACTTTTACTCAATCGTTCAAGACCACGAATTGCCTCATAGTTGTAGGGGTCTATCTGAAGTACTTTCTGATAGTGCCAACGAGCTGTTTTTATTGCTGTTTTAGGAGATGAATAACGGGCAATGGCCAGCCATACTGAGATAGACTTTGGATACAGTTGATCAGCCAACTGACAAATTGTGAGCGCTTCAGGGGTCCGATCATTGATGGAGAGAATGTAGGCCAGTCGGAGTAACTCCCATTGATTTTTGACCTGAAGTTTGAGTTTTTTGCCAATATTGGGGAGGTTTTCCTGAACATATGCATTTCCTTTTGTCTGAAACAATGCTAATAAATATTCTGAACCACTGAAATGAGGAGTATAAGGTTTTTGTTGGGCGATTTTTGCGAAGTCAGTTTCCAGCGATTCACTGGGTTCTTCGACAATACGTCCTAGTTCTTGGCCCTGGCGAGTGATAATAAAAGTAGGCACATGATGGATGTAAAGTCCTTTATGTTCGTCCGTTGGACTCTTGCGGTTACGCTTGAGAGCAATCATTTCTATTTGATCCGGAACAATGCCCAGGTGAGTGGCTATTTTTAAGAACCGAGGAACTTCTCGTTTACTATCTCCACACCAAGTGCCCAAAAAGATTTTAATTTTCAGTTGTGATATCGCCTTTTTGTCAAGTTCCAAAGCGGGTGTTTTTACCTCATAGTCTTGGTAGTTTTTGCTAAACCATTGGTTGTAAGGTGGTTTCTCTAAACCTTTTTGATTGATTTTACCGACGAGCATGCGCGTGGTTTCTTCCTGATTAGTTTGAGCCAAGGCGGACGATCCAACCAGTAACAGGCCTAAAAAAACGATTAAAAGTAGCGTATAAGACGCATGGAATGATTTCATCATTTGAGTTTTAAGTGATTTGATGGAATGCTGCAAAAGAAGTAATGGAATGGGGAGATAGGTCCTAATGGGTTGGTAACCTTTGTTAATGACTTGTTAAACAAATCAACACATTAAATGGAGGATAAAGCGCTGCCTTAAGCGGGATTTACTAAATATAATGGGTTCTAAAGTGGGTAAATGTTGTTGATATGTTTATCTTAGATAGAGAACAATACATCACTGAGCCTTAACTATAGAACAGATGGATCATTTTTTACTTGGAAGATATTTTCTTTGGATTAAATTAATTGGTCTGGTCTATATTTTTACCTCTTGCCAAGATCGCAAAGCCAACGAAAAGTTCGTCATTGCATTTTCACAATGTACTAGTAATGACGCATTTCAGAAAAACATGCGAAGGGAAATGGAGAGGGAACTGGTTTTTTACCCCGAAGTAACCTTCTTGTATGAAGATGCCCATAACAACCTACAAGAACAAATCGCAGATGTTGAAAACCTACTGAAAAAACCAATCGATGCCCTCATTATAGTTCCCTTAGAAGCCAAAGGAATGACTGCAGTCATCGAAAAAGCCTATGCCAAAGGCATCCCAGTCATTTTGGTAGATCGAACTGCCAATACCGATAAGTTTACTGCCTACATTGGGGTAAATAATCGGGCTATAGGCAGAAAAGTTGGTCATTACCTGGGGAAGTTACTGAATGGAAAAGGTCAAGTATTGGAAATAAGCGGAGAGGTAGGGTCATCCCCTTCCTTAGAACGCCATACTGGATTTTTAGAAGCCATTAGAAAATACCCTAACATACAAGTAAGCAAGGAAGTATATGGCAACTGGAAGACCGAGACTGCCAAGACGGTGCTTGAGAAAGTGATTGATAAATACCAGAAAGTAGATGCTATTTTTGCTCAAAACGACCTCATGGCTTTAGGGGCTTACGAGGTTTGCAAAAAATATAAATTTACTAATCAGGTAAAGATCATAGGCATAGATGCGCTACCAGGAGAAGCTGGGGGGATTCAAATGGTACTGGATAAAAAGCTGGAAGCTACTTTTTTGAATCCAACCGGAGGCGAAGAAGCCATTAGAACAACAATGAAAGTTTTAAAAAAACAGGCTTATTCAAAAATCAATTATTTACCCACCTTGGGAATCAATCGTGGGGATGCCTTGGTTTGGAAAAATCAAACTGATAAGGTCATCAACGAAGCAAAAATCATTGCGCTCAAAGAGCATCGCTTGGCCAAAGATGAAGCGTTGTTCAGGTATTTTAGTTTATTGATTATGGCCTTGACCATCGTAACGGTATTGGTTTTATTAATATTATTCCAAAGTGCGCGCAAAAAGAGGCAACTTCAGTTGTATGCCGATAAAATAGTGAAACACAATGTGGTTTTGGAAGACCATGCGACCGAACTTGAAAATACGCAAAGACAACTTGAGAGTCGAAATGAAGAACTCCAGACCCAAAAGGAGGATTTGAATCGACATATGGAGGAAATTTTGACTCTACAGGAACATATGGAGCAAAAACAGGTGCAAATAGAAACAACCAATCAAGACCTGGAAACCCAAAAAATTACCTTACAGCAGTTGTATCAAGAATTGAGGCGAAAAAATACGGCCATTACCGATAGCTTGACGTATGCCAAGTGCATTCAACAGACAATTTTCCCTGGCGAAAAAGAGTTAAAGGGAGCCTTTCAAGATCATTTTATCATTTATCAGCCCAAGGACATTGTCAGTGGAGATTTTTACTGGATGTATCGTGAAGGTCATCAAGTATTTTTTATAGTAGCAGATTGTACAGGGCACGGTGTTCCAGGGGCTTTTATGTCTTTTATTGGGTATTCATTACTCAAAGAAATCATTGTGCTGAAAAGGATTCATCAACCCCATCATATTCTCAGTATGCTCCATCAAGAAATCATCAAAACCCTCAAACAATTTGAGAGCAAGATGAACGATGGGATGGACATGGTAGTGGTGAGATTGGAGGGGAAACCAGGACTTGATAAAATAAACCTACAATTTAGTGGAGCCAAAAACGAATTGATGTATATCAGCGAGCATGAGGTTGTTGTGCTCAAAGGTGACCGACAAAGCATTGGTGGTTACTTGTTTAATGATCAGCCAGACTTTAAGCTCAAACAAATGACCTTAGAAAACGACCACGGCATGATTTATCTATTTACTGATGGCTTTGCCGATACGCCCAATGCCAAACGAAAAAGCTTTGGTTCGCGAAAACTCAAAACCATGATGATTGATTTGGCTCGTTTTCCATTTCAGCGGCAAAAAGAACAGCTGGTAGCAGCTTTGAAGGAGCATGCTCAGGATACCCCCAACCGGGACGATGTGACCTTGATTGGACTACAGCCCGATTTGGATTTATTGTTGAACAACTAATACTGATGCCCTGTTTGGTCCAATTGACGTCAAACAACCAATGCTTCTGGAAAGCTTGAGCGCGCGCCCCACACTATTTGAAAACCTAAAATAAACCTTCAACATTTTTTTTATTATATTTCTACTTTATACAATAAAGCATGGTAATTTTGAGTAGAAATAATAGCTGCTATTCAGTAAGTTAACTGTCTTAACTTCATCGTTTGGAGTACTCGCTCGGGTTTACTGAATTCCGTGGACGATGATTAAAAAACAACCTCAAAAATTAATTTAAATACCCATAAATGCCTCATTTATCAATTGCCAGGCTTTTTATCTGGATCAAACTTGTGGTCGTGCTAGGTGCTTTCACGTCCTGTCATCGAACAGATAAAAAGCTTGTCATCGCTTTTTCGCAGTGTACCAACGAAGATGAATGGCGTAGAAATATGCTTCGTGAAATGGAAAGAGAGCTGTCTTTTTATCCCGAGGTCAATTTTGTGTTTGAAAATGCCCACAATGATGTACAAGAGCAAATTGCTGATATAGAAAAGTTATTAGAAACCCCAATTGATTTATTGATTGTATCTCCGCTGGAATCAGATGCACTTACGCCTGTGGTGGAGAAAGCTTTTAATCGAGGTATTCCGGTGTTATTACTAGATAGAAGGGTGAATTCGAGTAAATTTACCGCCTACGTAGGCGCCAACAATGAAGCCATCGGGAAGCAAGCGGGACATTACGCGGCCAATCTAATCCATAAAAAAGGGCGTATCCTTGAAATAAGCGGTTTATTGGGTTCTTCTCCCTGTACCGAGCGTCACCAAGGCTTTGTGGAAGCCATCAGCAAATACCCAGAGGTAGTATTGAGCAAGCGAATTTACGGCAATTGGGAAAAAGCAGCCGCCAAACGGGCCCTTGAAAAAGTGATTGATCAGTATCGTGATATTTCGGTCATCTATGCCCACAATGATGTCATGGCTTTGGGGGCTTACGAAGTGTGTCAAAAATATGGATTGACCAACCGAGTCAAAATAATAGGGATAGATGCACTTCCCGGAAAATCAGGAGGGATCCAAATGGTTTTGGATCGGAAAATTGAGGCTACTTTTTTATATCCAACCGGAGGTGGGAAAGCGATTAGACTAGCGGTGCAAATTCTGAAAAAACAAGCTTTCGAAAAAGTGAATTTTTTACCCTCAGCAGGCATCGATTACGAAGATGCGTTGGTCTGGAAAAACCAAACCGATAAAATCTTAAATGAAGATAAGGTGATCACACTGAAAGAACACCGCCTGGCCAAAGATAAAAAATTACTCAATTATTTTATTTCACTCATCGTGACGTTGTTTATCGTCATCAGCCTGATTTTGATTATTCTATTCCAGAACGCACGTAAAAAAAAACAAGTACAACAATATGCTGATAAAGTAGCTGGGCATCATGGAGAGCTAGAAAAGTACACCACCAAACTCGAGGATAACCAACAAGAAATTGAAAGACAAAATGCTACTCTGATTACCCAGCAAGATGAATTGGGGCGAAACATGGCCGAAGTGTTGACCCTTCAGGAGCATATGAAGGACAAGCAGGTAGAAATAGAAAAAAATAATCAGGATTTGGCCGGTCAAAAATCTACTCTAGAGCATTTTTACCAGCAATTGAGACGCAAAAATATCGCAATTACCGATAGCCTGATTTATGCCGAAGGTATTCAGCAGACGATTTTTCCTAGTGAAGAAGAAATGAAGCGTGTTTTTCGGGAACACTTTATCATTTATCAACCGAAATCCATCGTGAGTGGGGATTTTTATTGGATGCATCGCCAAGGCTCTAGGTTATTTTTTGTGGTAGCTGATTGCACTGGTCATGGGGTACCTGGTGCTTTTATGTCGCTGATTGGATGCGCATTGTTGAAGGAAATCATCATTCTTAGAAAAATAAATCATCCTTCGCAGATTCTCAGCCTACTTCACAAAGAAGTGGTCAGGACGCTCAAACAGTTTGAGAGTAACTTGAACGATGGGATGGATATTGTGGTAGCGACCCTAGAGGCGGTAGAGGCTACTGGCCAAGTTAATTTACAGTTTAGTGGTGCCAAAAATGAATTAATGTATGTCAACAATCAAGAGGTTTTGATTTTGAAAGGTGACCGACAAAGCATTGGAGGGCACTCTATCGCGGGTAAACCTACCTTTAAATTACGACAAATGACTCTAGAAGATGACAATGGGGTAATTTATTTGTTTACAGACGGGTTTGCTGATACACCCAATGCCAAGCGAAAAAGTTTTGGGTCGCGAAAACTCAAAACCATGATGGTTGATCAAGCTCATTTTCCGCTTGACCAACAAAAAGAGGCATTTTTGAATGCCTTGAATACCCACGCTCAAAACATTCCCAAACGAGACGACATCACCTTGATTGGGTTGAAGCCAAGCTTTGATTTGTTACGGCAGCATCCCTAAAATACATCTCGTTAGCAACAGCACACCATCCGCGCAGCGTTTAGGAGGATACAAAATCACCAAGCATCACTTGCTAACCATTTACATACGGTACATTACTCATAAAGTTTAGCTGTTTTCCACTTTTTTTTGGATAATATTTGAGTAAAACTTTCAGGCCAAAATGAAGCGAAAAATTTATTGGGCCTAAAAATGGTTTTCAGAATATTATTTTGATTTAGAGTGCGAATACCTCCACTTCTAGTAAGCTTTATCCTTATAAAGGACAATGTATGGCCTCAAATGCATCTTGCCAAACGAAATTTGTTTTTGCTAAACAATTGATTAGTAAGCTTATATAACTTGTTTTATTGCTAAAGTGAAAAATGGTATTTATAAAGTTATATATTGTTGAGAAATGCAGCGTAAAAGGATAAAAAAACTTGCAAACCGAATTTTATTTGGGAATGACCTATTACATTTGTGGCATCAAAAGAGATATAAATTCGTAAGAATATATATACATTGTGTAATATAATTGGGTGAATTGGTGTGTTAGCTTCTAGCGCACCAATTTTTTTTTGCCTACCTCATTGCTCATCCAAACGATAGTTTTAGAAATCGTAAATATTGTATTAACTTTGTATCCCGTAAGCAAAAAAAAGAAGTTACCTTAAATTAGATATATGGCTTTCGCTAAACACATTTTTGTTACGGGAGGGGTGGCATCATCTCTTGGTAAAGGAATCATTGCCTCTTCATTGGCTAAACTATTACAGGCCCGTGGGTTTTCTGTAACCATTCAAAAATTTGATCCTTACATAAATATTGATCCAGGCACCCTCAATCCTTATGAGCATGGGGAGTGTTATGTAACCGATGATGGTGCTGAAACTGATCTTGACTTGGGGCATTATGAGCGTTTTTTGAACATTGCTACCACTCAGGCCAACAACATCACCACGGGTAGAATATACAACAATGTAATTCAAAAAGAACGAGACGGGGCTTATTTGGGAAGAACAGTGCAGGTAATTCCGCACATTACCGACGAAATCAAGCGTAATTTCCAATTATTAGCCACTACTGGTAAATACGACATCATCATTACTGAGATAGGAGGCTGCGTAGGAGACATAGAGTCATTGCCATTTATTGAAGCAGTGCGACAAATCAAATGGGATTTGGGAGAAAACAATGCCATTGTAGTACATCTTACACTGGTACCTTTTCTGAAGGCCGCTGGCGAACTCAAAACCAAACCATCACAACACTCGGTAAAAACCCTTTCCGAAGCCGGAATTCAACCTGATATTTTAGTAGCGCGTTGCGAGCATTCGTTGCCTGATGACATTCGTCGCAAGTTGGCCTTGTTTTGTAACGTAGATTATGAATCAGTGATTGAGGCCATCGATACTGATACCATTTATGATGTGCCATTGTTGATGCAATCTGAGAGACTAGACGAACGGGTATTGACCAAGTTACGTTTGTCGAGCCGACGCAAGCCTAACATTGACAAGTGGAAAGACTTCTTATACAAGATTAAAAACTCCAAAGAAACGGTAGAAATTGGCCTGATTGGTAAGTATGTAGAGTTACACGACGCTTACAAATCCATTGCGGAGTCGTTTGTACACGCAGGAGCCATCAACGAATGCAAGGTAGAAATTCGTTGGATTCAGTCAGAAGAGTTGGAGAAAAAGGGTTTTGATTTTGAAAAACTCAGTGAACTGGACGCCATGTTGGTGGCTCCAGGTTTTGGTGACCGTGGCATTGAAGGAAAAATCAAAGCCGTAAAATACGCCCGTGAGCACAAAATACCATTTTTTGGCATCTGTTTGGGCATGCAAGTGGCCATGGTAGAGTTTGCCCGCAATGTGCTGGGAATCAAAAAGGCCATTTCTAGTGAGGTAAAACCAGATAGCAAAGAGGCGGTGATTGATTTGATGGAAGATCAGAAAAACATTACTGCCAAGGGAGGTACGATGCGTTTGGGTGCTTACCCTTGTGCTTTGCGTGAAGGTAGTAGAGTAGCGGAAATCTATGACGCTGAAGAAATCAAAGAAAGGCATCGTCATCGCTACGAGTTCAATAACATATATTTAGAGCGCTTCGAGGAAGCTGGTATGATGGCAGTAGGGGTAAACCCGCAATCAGAGTTGGTCGAGATCATGGAGTTGAAAGGTCATCCGTGGTTTATCGGGACCCAGTTTCACCCCGAACTAAAGAGTACCGTAGCCAATCCTCATCCATTGTTTGTAAGCTTTGTGGCTGCTGCCATAGAAAATTCCAAACGAAAAAAAGCGGGGAGCCAAAACGTAACTAAAGAAACTAAAAATAGTAAGAAAAAGGCAGTGAGTGGCTCAGAAGCATAGTGATTCATAGCCAGATTGAATTAATCAAAGAGGTTTGTGTTACACGAACCTCTTTTGTTTTATTGAAAAAAAACAATTTTTATAGGGTTATTAGTGTAACATTTAGCAACTTTGCATGACTAATCTCCAAAAAAGAAACCAAGAAAGTAAAAACGAAAAAATCGCCTTCTAACAAATTGAAAGTGATTGATGTTTTGAAAAAGAGTGGATGAGACAGCATAAACATTCCAGAGGCTGTCGTGAGTAAAAAAGATATATTTTTTTAAGATATGGATAGAAATCAAGTAATTGGGCTGGGGCTGATCTTTGTGATGTTGACAGTTTATTTCCAGTTTTTTAGCCCCGATCCAAAGAAGGAACCGAACCAAAAGAATCCAAAAGATAGTGTTCAGGTTGCCAAAAACAAAAAAAACGCCCAGAAGCAAGCTTCTGATAAGGCTCAGACCAAAACTCCTGCCGATTATGGCCAGTTTAAAAAAGCAGCGCAGGGAACCGCCAAAGAGATTACTTTAGAAAATAAAAATATTCGGGTATTTATCAATACCAAAGGAGGGGTTGTTAATAAAGTACAACTGAAAAACTACAAGACTTACGACAAGAAGCCATTGTATTTGATGGATGGTAAGAATAGTAAAATTGACCTTACCTTGACCACCTCAAACAATAAAGACATTAATTTGGCTGATTTGTATTTTACCACCAATGCGGCCTCTAAGATTGTAGTCGAGCAAAAAGCACAAACAGTACGCTTTAAACTGGCGTTGTCTGATAGCCAATTCATTGAGCAAATATATACCTTGAAGCCGGATGGGTTTGAGTTAGGTTATGACCTAAAATTTACCGGAATCGAGAATGTCATCAAGAAACAGTCAAATGTTGCGCTTAACTGGCCCAACGACCTCAAACGTCTCGAGTTTGACCTCAAACAAAGCCGTGACAAAGCCAAAATCAACTATTACTTGTCAAAAGGCGATTTTGATGATCTATCGGCAATGAGGCCAGAATTTCAGCAAAAGAGAATCAATGAAAGCCTGTCTTGGGCCACCTTCAATCAAAAGTTTTTTACTACTGGTATCATTGCCAAAAACAAGAACTTCGCCAGCGCTATTTTTAGTACTGAGGTAAGAGACCCCAAAAGTACGACCATTGAAAAACACGCTGAGATGAACCTTTTGGTAAGTAGCCAAGAGGTGATAGCAGGAAAAGGACAGTTTTCGTTTTACTTTGGACCCAATCAATACTATGTATTAAAAGACATAGGCGTAGAAGGGTTTAGTGATAATGTATATTTGGGATACCCAGTAGTCAATTGGTTTGCTAAATATTTGGTAGTGCCCATCTTTGCGTTTTTGGAAGGATTCATTGGCAACTATGGATTGATTATTTTGACTTTGGTTTTAATTATCAAAGGGATGTTGTCTCCATTGACTTATCGTTCTTACAAGTCGATGGCTAAGATGAAGGTAATCAACAAATACCTTCAGCCCCGAATGGACGCATTCAAAGAGCAGTACCGCAAAGAAAACGGTGGCAAAGAGCCCGATATGCAGGCTACCAGTATGTATCAACAGGAACTCTACGGAAAAATTGGTCAAAGTCCTTTTGCGGCGATACAAGGATGTTTGCCAATGTTGTTGCAAATGCCGATTCTATTTGCAATGTTTATGTTCTTCCCGAGTGCCATTGAGTTACGTCAGCAGTCTTTTTTATGGGCCAACGACCTCTCGGTGTACGATAACCTGATTACCTTTTCTTTTAATCTTCCCTTCCTTGGCAATCACATCAGCTTGTTTACCTTGCTCATGTCGATTTCTCAAATTGGTATCACATTGACTGGTAACCAGAACTCCTCAGCAATGAGTGGTCCTAATGGTAAAATGATGAAGTACATGATGTACGCCATGCCAGTGATATTCTTCTTTGTTTTGAATAGTTATCCTTCTGGGTTGAGTTTTTACTATTTGGTGTCCAACCTGATTACTTTGGCCCAGCAACTCATCATTAAGAAATACTTTGTAGACGAAGACAAAATAGAAGCAAAGATTCGCAAATTTGAGGAGGAGCAAAAGTACAAAGACAAAGCCACCAAAAAGAAATCTGGTTTTCGAGCTCGTTTGGAAGACAAATTGAAAGAAGCCAAGCAAATGCAAGAGGAGCGAGAAAAAGCAAAGTACGACGCTAAAAATAATAACAACGGAAAAGCAAAAAACCGTAACAATAATAAAAACGGAAGCAATGGGCAAGCGGGCAATCGTCGCAATCGACGCAACAGCCAAATAAATGACAAAAAACGCTGACCCCGTTAATAAATATTGAATGATAATGGAAAGGAGAGCACCCGCTCTCCTTTTTTTATGGAGGCTTATCATACCTGACAAGTAGGCTGTTCAGAATTAACTTCGTTGAGCTTGCCCTTGTGGGCTGCGGTTAGCTAATTTCTTCCCCTGGTTTTTGTAATTAAAAATAGAGCATTGTATCGGTCACCAGTAACTTTTTCGTCCCCTTTATCATCGTCAATATTCTTTAGTCATCCCGAACGCAGTTGAGGGATCTGGTTCTGGGTAACCGATACT
>CALDJV010000663.1 GCA_937899305.1 uncultured Cytophagaceae bacterium | reverse complement strand
TACAAAACATGAATAAGTTGTTCATACTCATTTTTATGGCGATGATGTCATTAAGTGCTCAAGCTCAAAATTTTGGAGGTAGTAAAAATATTGGATTACAATTACAGTTGTCTCAATATGAATCTGAGGAAAATATACCAGGAGGAGTTGCCTTGGTAAAATCTAACTCTTACAATATATCACCAGAGTTTGCCTATTTTCTAAACAATCGTTGGAAAATAGGGGGAGGAGTAAGTTTTGGTCAAACTCATGGTAAGAGCTCCATTGATGTGCTTCCTGGCACTTCTTTGAGTCGGTCTACTACGGTTGGTTTCAGGTTGTTAGCTGCCTACCATTATTGGCTTTCAAAAAAGATAGGTTTTTTTATTGAACCATCATTGGGCTATAGGCATACCACGTCTGATACCAAGTTTCAAAACCAAACAACAGCAGAAGCAAAAAGCCACTTTTTTGTGGGCGGTTCAAACGTCGGCTTTTTATTTATGATTAGCAAAAAGTTTGCCGTGGACCTGCGTATAAATTTTGTGAGATTTGAATATTTCAAGAATGATCAATCTAATGGCACGAGTAAATCAGATGATAACAATTTATCATTAAACTTTCTGGGAGGAGGTTTAGAGGCAGTTCTGAACAACTTTTCTTTTGGGCTCAAATACTTCTTTTAAAAAAAAACAGAATCAGACATGAAATATTCTTTTTACATATCACTTACCTTCATTATGTTATTGTTTGGCGTCAAAAACAGTCAAGCACAAAATTTCAAAGGAAGAAAAAGCATTGGACTTCATCTATTTACTACACAGTACAATGCCAATGATAACTCTACTTACACTACGCATACAAACAGCCAAGGAATAGGGGTTAATGCAGGGTATTTTTTGACCAATGATTGGAGAGTGGGAGTGGCTTTTGGATTCAATGGATCAGTGAATGACTTTACTGCTCAAACCAACAAACTTAGGGGGTGGAATTGGCGAACCTTTGCGACAAACTATCGCTGGTTTTCAAAAAATATGGCCTTCTTCATTGAGCCCTCCTTTACCTATGCTAATACAACTATTGAAAACGAGCAAAGCCTAACAAATACTACGGGCACTCGGCGTGAGGGGATCATTGCTTACGAATTGGATACCAGATTGGGGTTTTTGTATACAATTAACCAACGATTTGGAATTGATTTGAGCTTTCAATTAATGAGGATTGGTTACAACATTTCCGACATCACTGGCAGCACAACTACCAATGGAGAAATTGAGACCATTAATGAAAAAAGATCATCTACTTATTTTGACTTGACCAGAAGTATAGGAGGCATACAAAGCCTTTCTTTGGGTTTTACATATTTTTTCTAGGAGATTGCTGCACAATACTATGAGGTATTTTATGTTATCTTAGGCTATTGAAACAAGCCTGCCTATTGGTATACGTAGGCAGGCTTACTCTTCAGGTTTGGTTGTTATTATACAATATCTCAGGTGTCCACCTGCTAATACACAATTACGCGCTTGGTAATAGTATAATGAGGCGTATGTACTTTTAAAAGATAGATACCAGCCGCAATGCGTTGATTGGTCAAAGACTGTGATTGAAACTGAGCGTTTGCTATTTTCCCTTGGGTGATTTCTTGCCCAGTCAAACTGGTCAAAGTCCATTGAAGGCGATCTACTGCCGCGGGTAATTGCAGGCTAAACTGTATGTTTTGCGCTTTTCCAGGATTGGGGGTTATTTTGACGAAGTCTTGTGGGTTGTTGGCCACATTGCCGGACGTGATTGAAATGTCATCCAGATAAATGTTATTTCCAAAATCATTGACACTGATAAAAGCGATTTGCACTTGCTCTTGATTGCTCCACCGACTAAGGTTGATACTTTCGGTACGCCATTCGGTGTTTTTAGTTGGAACCCAATCATCAGTAGTAGGGTCAACCGTAGCCAATACGGTACCTTGTTTTTCATACACAATGGTAAAAGTTTTGCCACAATCTAATGTGACTCCTACTTTCAAAGCATCTTGCGATACCTCATTTGCCCCTCTATCATAGGCCGCATACGACACCTTAAAACGTAGGCTCAAGGGCAAGTTTGACTCATTGTTTAGTATTGGGGTCAATAAAATGTCTTCTTGGGCCTTGTCGACGTAGTCAAACCCTTCTAACTTTAGGACTTGATTTTCTTGATCAGTCAAGGTAACAATTTCCCAAGTTGTTTTATCATCAGGGTTGACAACCTGCCAATTGGCTACCAAGGTACTGGCATCAGAGAAATCATTTTTGAGAGGTAATGATTGCAAAGGTAACACAAAGAAAGCCGCTTCTTGAGTTCGGTCGATGACCACCTCAGTTTGTTTGTTGGGTTCAGAAGCCATTACTTTGATCTGATGAGTGCCTCGGGTGGTTTGAGTAGTAGGAAGTGCCACCGATGTAGTAGTCAACGATTGCAATGCCCCAGTCCATTGAAGGGTTTGCGGTAAAGCATCATCTATAGTATAGGTAATGGTGAGGGACGTAAGCACTTCCGTACCCATATTTCTAATCAGTACTTGGGGGGTTACATTGGTATTACATACATCAGTTTGTATGCGCTCTATTTTTTCTACGCTGGCATCATTGGGTATAAGCACAACAGGAGTCAATCCAGGTGAATCTTTCAGGGTTTTTCTTCGTGGGCTATTGGCCAGTACAGTTCGCATGCGTTCTTTTTGTTGTAGGGTAAACATGTTCATGCAGCGATCATCGGTGTAGTCCAGGTAGTTTTCTATTTGGGCAGGCGTGCCATCACAGGCCAAATGTTTGGGATTGGGACACCCTGAGGTTTTAAAACTTACGGGAGGAGTATCGGTACAAAAGTCATCTTCTGCGCAGTTTCCGTCTCCATCAATATGGATTAGCCCTAGGTAGTGCCCTACTTCGTGAGTGGCCGTACGTCCTTGATCGTGGGGAGCAATGACTTGTCCTATTGTTCCAAAAGCTTGATAATCTACTATGATGCCATCATCCAAAGGGTTTTCAGCTTCTGTATCTCCGGCGACTCCAGGCAAATCACTTACTGGAAACTGCCCATGGCCCAATTCAGCAATATTAGCTACCCATACGTTCAAATAATGGGCTGGATTCCAAAAACTATGGGCCTTGAGAGGAAGCCTGGCTTCGGCAGAACGCGTCCCCCAGTTTGTTTGACTACCCTTTACGCGTACAATACCGTCGGTGGGCAAACCTTCGGGGGTACGTACGGCTAATTGAAACTCTATTTGTACGTCGGCACCTGCCGGGTGAAGGTTAAACCCTGGAGTACCCGATTTACGCCTAAAGTCTTCGTTGAGCACCCGTATTTGAGACAATATCTGTTCTTTAGAAATATTCACTCCTTCTCCTATAGGTTCTCCATTGTGTACCACATGTACCACTACAGGAATGGTAATGAGCTCGTTATGAGTGCGTTGTTTGCGCCTTTGTTGTATTTTGTTTTGTAACCAACGTTCAAATTTTGGTGATGTTTTGTGGGTTGCGCAACGTTTTGTCAGGGTTGGGGTAGTCTGAGCCTGAAGGCTGAGTATTCCTAGATGCCAGAGCATACAGATTCCCATGAGTTTGTAATAATTCATTTTTAGATGTTCTTGTGGGTCGTAAATTCTTCATTAACCAAGCACCAATTTACTCAAGGTTTTGTGAAATGTAGTTACAATAGGGTGAACAAATAGGGTCTTGCTTGGGTTTTACCCAATTTATTGAAGCTATGGTGGGGCGTTTTGAGTAGTAAACAACCAACCTCATTGACCTGTCATTAAAAAGCTCGAGGGTAGCTTTCGCAAAAAAATACCCTTCAAAAACGGTGTTCTGAAGGGTAAATATTTATACAAATAAAGTTTAATAACGATAGCAGACGTTTATTTTTTTACTTTGCGTGGGCGCAGAAAAGCCCCTGAGATCCTGCGTGATCATAGGCTTGTACTTTGAAGGAACCAAGCTGATCGTTGTAAACCGCTCCTGTACCTCCACACCAAGCGCCAAAATCTAGGTTGTTATTTTTGTATTCAAACCTTTTGCCTATGCCAGTCGCATTCAAAACGCGAGAAACGTCAGATTTATACTTGTAACCAGTAGATTTGGTGCCTTCATCGGTCCAATCGCGATTATTGTAGAAAGTAAGCTTAAGGTGAGATGCACCAGGCTGTGATATTTTAATTAATCCAAAATAAGCTCCAAGAGTAAGTGCTACCTTTGGTTGTACTACTTCATCTACCACTACACTTGAAATGCGGTTGCTCCACTCTTTGGCGGGGCGGTTGTAGTAAGTATTGTTTTTTACTTTTCCCCACCAAGTATGACCAATTACTCCTCTTACTCGGTACTCGATCCATTTGCCTCTGAAATTATGATGTTCCCAAAAGCGTACTTTGCATTGAAAATAGTTAGAAAGCAGTTTGCGATCTTGAGTTACACCAGGTGCCCAGTTTGGATTTACTTTTTTAGCTGCTCCACCAACAATCCATTTGAGCCCACCAAAACGAGATTTTTTATTTAACTCCTTTTCATAGTTGTTTGCTTCCACTTCGGTATCAAACAAATAAGCGGTGTCATCTTCTACAATTACGTATGAGTTGGCTTCTACTTGCTGGTATTTCTTCTTCCAAATCGCCCTTCCGTAACTTTGACCTTGGTACACAAAAGTATTGATAATACGCCCTTTATCAGGAGTTTCAGCTACTTCCTGGGTTACTGGATTTACATCTTCTTGTTTGTTACAGCTGGCGAAACCAATGGTAATAATGGTGAGGACTAGCAGGCCCTTTGATATTAGTTTTAACATATTAAGAGTTATTTTTTTGTTGTTGAAAAATAAGTGTAAGTGATTATAATTCCCGACCCGACATTGTGCCTGGTTCGTTTGAATTTTGTGTTGCAAAAGTGGGGAGAGAAAATAGGTTTTGGCCAATTTTATACGACACATCGAGGGTCTAAGGGTGCACAAATAGTGTCTTGAGAGAAGTTTTTAGAATTAGAAAAGGGCCGAAATAAAAGAGAAATAAGTTGGGATAAATTATGGAGTTGTTTACTTGATGAGCATTGATAGTCAATGATTTATGACAGTATTGTTTCTTTAATATGTATAGTGATTTTCAAATTTTTTAATGGATTGGTAAAGAAAGTTGCTTGAAAACTACCATAAAATGATCATTGATAAGTTGCAGATTTATTTGGGATATTTTGTAATCCTGCTTTTAGATTTTTTTCCTGTAAAAGTAACCATCGTCAACCTACTCTCAACCAATGGTTGCAAGGTGTATTACAAAAAAGTCATCCCAAAAAATTAGGATGACTCATAGTTAGGGTGTGGGTTTGATCTATATCTATACAAGTTAATCGATTGGCTTTCTAGCTAATAGTACAGGCGAAGCAGGTGATAACCCAGCCAGTTTTCTTACTTCGTTTTCTGCCAAAATTAATTTTCGCTGTTTCCTAACAAACTCATAAATACAAGTATTGGGGGAAAGTTGTCGCCGGGTAATCCTAATTCCACGAAACTGTAAATGCATCGTAGCAATAATTTCTCCTCTCATTCTGAAATAACGACTTACCTCAAAAATAACCTGTTGGGTGAATGCGCGAGGATAGGTACTGATTTCCTTTTCAATTTTTTGACGAAACTTAGATGATTGGGCCTGAATGTCAAAGTTCAAAATGCTTAGAATGAGTATAGTGATCAAAACGATTGTTTTCATGATCAATTGTGATTATAGTGTTGTTAGGTGAATTTTATGTTGGGTATTTCTTCTTTTTATTTTTGAAAGAATGGTAATTTCTTTCAGCTTAATTTTTGCTAAAAGTACAAGCTTAATGTTAAAAATAAAAGCTTTAGCTAAAATAATATTGGCAAAATATAAGTTTTATTTTTTGAATTAATTTAATGAGCTATTTTGTTGATAATCAGTGCGATAATGTTTTTAGATGAGTTTTTTTTGATTCCCTTGTAATGAAAAAGTCTCCAGGCCGTCTACCTTTATGAAAGCAACAAAGTATGGAGATACAAGAATTTAAAGTACAGGTACTTTCTTCCAAAAACAAGTTGTTTCGTTTTGCTTTTCGCTTGTTGCAAAATCAAGAGGAGGCGGAGGATACAGTACAAGATGTTTTTCTTAAACTCTGGGACATGCGACACAAATTGGATCAGTACAATAGTGTAGAAGCGTTGGCTATGAAGATGACCAAAAATAAATGTTTGGACAAGCTCAAAGCCAAGCGTAACCAGAATGTGGACATTGAAAAACAAGCACCGATCCGTTCGGCCTATACTGCACCTGATCGCAAGACAGAACTACAGGATACCACCAGCCTCATCCAAAAGGTGATTAATCAGTTGCCGGAGCAACAAAAAATGATTATTCAATTGAGGGATGTGGAAGGACTGGAATTTGAAGAAATCGCGGAAGTGATGCAATTGAGCGTCAACAACATTCGGGTAAACCTTTCCCGAGCCAGAAAAAAGGTAAGAGATGTATTGACTAATACGCACAACTATGGACTCAAACAAAATTGAAACACTATTAAACAAATATTTTGACGGAACTACTACGTTGACCGAAGAAGACGAATTGTTGGCGTATTTTGCGCAGGATGCAGCAAAAATTCCAGTCAAGCTGAGGCATTATCAACCACAATTTCAGTTTTTTACTCAGGCGCGTTCCGAAAAAAAACTAGATGTCCAATTTGATAAAAACCTCGAAAAGATGATTGCTATCAAGGAGGAGCTGACCTCCCCAAACCTAGAGGTCGCTCAGAGCGACCCAATCAAAACGGGCCCAAAAAACAATGAACAAGCCCACAAGACTAAAACAATACAAATTCGTCGCAGTAGTTTGTACTGGATGGGAGGGATTGCAGCCAGCCTGATATTGGTGGTAGCTAGTTTTTACTTGGGGCGAATGTCAGTGAACAACCCAGTGGCCGATTCGGGAACAAAGTCGGATCAAGATGCCATCCAGAAAATGGTGCAAAAAGAGGTACAGAAAATTCAGGCCAAATTAAACGAATCCTCAGCAAGTGAAAGACTACAGGCGGTCAAAGCGACTACCAAAACTTTCAAAAATGAAAATGAACAGGTGATTGAGGTCTTGATCAAGACTTTGAACAACGACGAAAATCAAAATGTACGCTTGGCTGCTGCCAATGCTTTGTTTGTGTACAAAGATAATCTCCGAGTACGAGATGCATTGATTGTGTCTATCAGTCATCAAACCGATCCGGTAATAAAGATTACAATGATCAATATGCTGTTGGCCTTGAAAGACAAGCGAGTAAAGGAGCCTATTGAACGTATTTTGAAGAATGACAAAGAGATTCCGAAAGTGGTGCGCGAAACCATTCAGGATAACTTAAAAGCATTGTAATAAGTAACACTTTCAAAATAAGTGTTACCAAGCGGGAGGGTAAACGACTGACATTCAGTATTATAATTAACAACTTATTATTGACAATTTATAATTCAATATAAACTATGAAAAAGACATTGCAACAAAATTATCTCAAGGCATTCATTGCCTTGTTTTTACTAAGCGTAGGGTATTTGCCCGTCCAGGCCCAACGATTTAAACTGGCATTGGGCAAGGGAAGCAAAATAAAAATAGAAGAAGTGAAGGGAAGTATTTATGTAGAAGAGTACAATGGCAAAGAATTACTCTTGAACTCGCCCGATTATGGAGTGTCTGACAAGGCCAAGGGACTGAAGATCTTGGGAGCCAATGGGAGCGATAATACTGGAGTAGGCCTCTATTACAAAAAAGAAGGAAATACGATTGTATTCCGAGGGATTCGTCGTAAAAAACAAGATTATTACTTCAAGGTGCCCAAAGGGACTGCGTTTGCGGCCCGTTTACGTAGTGTATACTCTGATAGGCTAATCATGAAGAATTTCAGTGGTGAAATTGAAATCAATGTGGCACACACTCGGGTCACCTTAGAAAACATCACTGGACCAGTATTACTCAATGCTTCCTACAAAGGACCCAAGGTAGTGTTTAGCAAGGTAAATCAAGACAAACCTTCTTCTATTGTATGCCCTCATGGCGATGTCGATGTTACTATTCCGGCCGATACCAAAGCGAACATTGTGGCTTCGTCTTCTTACGGCGACATTTATACCAACCTTGACATCAAGGTGAATGACTCTGAAAAACGATCTAAGGTAAGAGGAACCCTGAATGGGGGAGGGGTAGAAATAGAAGTTCGTTCACCTTACAAAAATGTATATTTACGAAAAAAATAATTTTTTAGGAATAAAATCATCATACCATAAACTGTATCATCATGAAAAAAATATTGAAACAAACCCTACCCGTATTTCTAATTATGTATTGTGTTGCATTTATACAAACAGTTCAAGCTCAGGACTTTAAGGTAGCGCTTAAATCAGGAACCTTGGAGATAGGAGAAATTACGGGAAGGATTTATTTGGAAGCCTACAATGGCGCTGAAATCGTAATTGAGGGTGGGCACCGGCCATCATTGCCCGAAAGAGCCCGAGGGTTAAAGCCAATGAGTGGTAACCAGGATAACACCAATATAGGCCTCCACTACAAAAAAGATGGAGATGTAGTGAGCATCCGAGCAGTAAGACGACGTGACTACGGCGGATACAGGATTAAAGTTCCAAAAGATGTAAAATTGATCATGGAGGTCGCAAGTAGTTCCTGTTACTTTATTTCGCTCAAAAACTTTAGCAGCGCAGTCAACGTAACCACGCGCCATGCCAAAGTTGAACTGGAAAATATGACCGGAAAAGTAAAGGTAAATGCCCGCCATGGATTGGTAAAGGCCAACTTTGAGACCATAAACGAGCATATAGATATTACAGCTCGCCACGGAGGAGTAGACATTACCGTCCCTACCAATATCAAAGCGGATTTGTATGCCAGTACCAGATACGGTGAAATCTATACCAATATGGACATCAAAGTAGAACCACAAAATGATGGAGAACTGGCCAGCTTGTCGCGTTCATCAGAGGTAAGCGCCAAACTCAACGGGGGAGGGAAGCAACTTAAGCTCGATGCCCGTCACGCCAACATTTACCTTCGTAAAAAATAATCACCCAAGCCCAAAGGGCTTCAAAAACTATAACCCATGAAAATAAAATTATTGATGATGGTGCTGCTCCTGGTTGGGGGAAGCACCTTGGGGTGGAGCCAAAATAATGGCAAGCCCGCCCGAAAAGTAGATAAATCGTTTGATTTTGACAATAGCAAAGAACTGTATTTACACCTCAAGTTTGCCAAAAGTATCAAGGTGAAAACCTGGAACCAAAACAAAATACAAGTCAAAGTGTCGGTAGACATCAATGGGGGCAAAGACAACGAAAAGTACAGCCTAAACGGTGAAAAATTATCGGATCGTTTTGAGATTCGTTCTCGTATCAAAGACTTTTCGAAGATAACCAAAACATTGGTGGTATTTAATGGAAGCAACGATACTTACTTTGCGTACGGAAACAGTACCTCATGGAACGACGAAGATGGTCATTACTACATGAATGGGAGCTTTTTGTTGTCTAGTATCAATTATGAAATTAGTATTCCTGCCAATACAAAAAACTTGCGAATCAAGACCATCAGCGGTAATATAGAGATGGATTACCCCAAAGATTGTGAACTGAAAGTACGTAGTGTGAGTGGGTTTATAGATGTAAGCTTGCCTGCCAATCAAAAAGCCAACATCGAGACCAAATCTTATACAGGTGACGTATTTTCTGACCTGCCCGTAAAATCTAAAGCTTTTGGTGACAAATCATATCGGAGAATCGGCGGAAGAGCCAGAATCAAAGGAACCCTGAACGGTGGTGGCGTACGCATCTACCTCAAAACCCACAAAGGCAACATCTATTTGCGGAAGAAGAAGTAGTTTTTTTAGTCCATAGCATTCAGTCCATAGTCCATAGTTTTCTAGCTGATTTATCAACTAAAAAAGAACCAAGTCGTTGATTTTATGGACTATGGACTATGGACTATGGACTATGGACTATGGACTATGGACTACTTATAATACTCCACCTCTACCTCCTGCTCGGTAATATCATACACCACTAGTCCCATTTGCCCATACAAACGAAGGTCATTGAGTAGCATAAATTTAGGCAAGGCCAATTCAGTAAAATAATTGGTATGTCCAGGACCCTTCCAACTGTGATTTTTGAGTAATTCTTTGTTGGTCGTTATAAAATCGTACAAATAATCCGCTTGCGTTTGATTGTTAAACTGAGTCTCGAATGGAAAAACGGCTGGGCATAAACCTAGAGCCAAATCATTGTGCCATAGATTATTATATAAATCAGGATTTTTGTCGTGAATAGTAAGCGAAGAAACATAGACAAAGTCTTTGTGGGGCTCAAACAACAAATACCAAATATTAGGAGTACCAATGATGGCCGGCCTTAGCAAGGCATTTTCCCCTTTGATTAATCGTTGGTGAACTTCCCGAAACTGCATTCCCATCATTTCTACATGGCAACAGTTGAATGAATGATAACTTTGTTGATCAACATCAATCAACAAGTACGAGCTTTTGAGGTCTACTTGTTGTTTGTCGACCCAGCCACGTTTGTACAATTCTACATAATCAATCAAAGAAATGACGTGCTCTTTGGTGTACCAAACACCAATCTGAAATCTTGCTTGAGGCATAAATAAAAGCTAAGTCCAAATAATTTAATGCATAATCAATCAAACGCAATTGATTGATAAATAACTACTTACAAGAAAGTATTTATTTTTTTTAAAACAAAGTGTAAGAATTGTAAATCTTAAGTTACCAATACACTACAAAGAATAAATTTAAACTAATTTATAGCAATGAAAATCATATTATCAATCATTTTAACGGCCAGTGTTTTAATGGGGCAAGCACAAAGTGTGGACGATATTGTGGCCAAACACATCGCAAGCCGGGGTGGTTTAAAGAAACTCAAAGCAATCAACACCAAAGTAAGTACCATGTCAATGAATATTCAAGGGCAAGACATTACCATGGTAAACTATGAAAAACGTGAAAACAAAATGAAGGTAGTGATGCAAGCGCAGGGAATGGAGTTTGTAACCAATTGTTTTGACGGTAAAATTGGCTGGAGAATGAACCAAATGGGGGGAACCGACAAATACAGCGACAAGGAGAATAAAGATAGTGCCGACAATACCTTTGATGGCATATGGCTCAATTATAAGAAAAAAGGGTATGCCGTGAAGTTGGAGGGCAAAGAAAAAGTAGACGGGCAGGAGTGCTTCAAGTTGCAAATGACTAGAAATGAAGGCAGAACAGTTACCTACTTTATGAGTACCAAAGATTACATGGTGTTGAAGTCGGTAAACACGGATGCTAACGGAAAGTCTAGTACGCGCTATACCTCTGACTACAAGGCGGTAGCTGGAGTAAAATATCCGCATACAATGAAGGTAGAGCGAGCTGGACAAACGTTTGAGATCAATGTGACCTCTATCAAAGTAAACGAAAAAATAGACGATAAAATATTTGCTTATCCAGGCGAGTAGTAGTTCAAGTAGCCATTCCTGAGAAACCAGGAAAAAAGATAGGTAATAGAGAAACGCTCACAATGAATGCAGTTTTACTTCGTTCATTGTGAGCGTTTTTTTGTAGTATCACTTGAGTGTATCAAGAAGGGAGTTTTTTTACTTTTTGAAATTCAGTAGCGGCATCAATCATTTTAACCCAGCTCACCTGTTGACCCGACTCCAGCGATTCGTAATACACCATGTCGTCAACTACAACAATTTTAGATTTTCCCAAGTCATACCGCAATGCCTCTACCAGATCACCCTCCTGTAGTGGATTTTGATTTAAATCCACCAATGGTGGTAATGCCTTTTTCTTCTCGCCCTTCTTCTTAAAAAATTTTCCCAGCATATTTTTAAGCCGTTTTAGAAATTAAAATCTGTTCGAAACAAGTTAATAATTTCTGCCAATCTTTTTCATTATTGTATAAGTGAGTAGCGATTCTAACCGCATTGCCCCTTACCGAAACATAGATTTTTTCCTGAGCGAAGGTGTTTTTTACCTCTGCCACATCCACCCCTTCGGGCAAACGTACCCCAAACAGGTGCGCACCCCGATAAGCTTCATCCTCTACCCAACAGCCCAAGTTGCGTAATTGTTGAACAAATGGCGTGGTCAATTGGCGGCAATATTCCTGGATGTTTTCTACTCCCCATTCATTCAGTTGGCGGATGGCCTCCCTGAGCATAGGAATCAAAATAAAATTACTATGTTCGCCTACCTCATACCTCAGCGCGCCCGGTTGGTAAGCTTCCTGATAATTGACCAAATTGGCAAAATCCTCACTATTGTAACGATTCATCCAGCTCTCTTCGATGGGTTTTCCTTGGTTAAAATATGGACCATAATAAGCCAACCCCATAGAATAAGGGCCCATGAGCCATTTATAGGCGGCACAAATCAAGGCATCGGGTTGAATGGCCTGTACATCGAAAGGCAAAGCCCCCACCGATTGGGTGCCATCCAAAATCAGGAGCGCATCTACCGCTCGAGTTTTTTGTCGAATGGCCATCAAATCAAATCGGGTTCCGTCGGCCCAATGTACTTGCCCCATAGATACTACCTTGGTCTTAGAGGTAATGGCTTGCAAAATACGCTCATTCCAAATCTTTCCTCGGTTCTCAAGAGCTTCTGGAGGGGCAATGGTTCGGAGCGTGAGTTGGTGGGTTTGGGCGAGCCTTTGCCAAATGTAATAATTGCTAGGGAATTGCTCATCTATCAATAATATTTCGTCTCCTGGCTGAAATTCAATATTTTGGGCCGCATTGGCAATGCCATAAGAGATGGAGGGGACCGTTACGATTTGTTGTGGATCAGGGGCATTGATTAGACGGGCGTAACCTTTTCGAAGTGTTTCGGTAGGTTCAAAAAAATCTTCGGGACCAATGACATAAGGGGTGTTCTTTTGGTGAATTCCTTGGAGCCCTGCTTCGCTGACCGATTGAAGCGAAGGTGCCATATAAGCGTTGTTTAGGTAAGTAACCTCTTCGGGGAGAGAAAAAAGCTCCTTTTGACAAGTAAGCATATGCGAAAAAAAATTATGGTTCTATATTGTTTAAATTTTTGAGTTGACTTCTAAAAATCAACAATCAAGGGAAAAAGTTATGCATGCATAACAAATTACTGGTATTTCATATAAATATTGTTAGCTCGAGTTGTAATAAATTTACTAGCTTAAATTAATTTTGATTATGTGAATAATACATTTATTTTTGACTGAGAAGTCATCTTGTTACTAGAAAGATAAAATGACGAAGATTTACAATTAACAAGATGCTTTTAACACAACAAAAACAAATGCTGCAGGCAAACCACTGCAGACAAGACAAAAACTACACAATCAACACCAGAGTACTCTGGTAACAAAACTAAAGGATTTTAATATGGCTCAAATCATCCACATGCCTAAGATGAGCGATACCATGGAAGAAGGTGTAATCGCCCAATGGTTAAAGAAAGTGGGAGACACTATAGAAGAAGGCGATATCATTGCCGAAGTAGAAACGGACAAAGCGACCATGGAACTTGAGTCCTACGAAGAAGGTACATTGTTATATGTAGCGGTCGAAGATGGTGGAACTGTACCCGTAGATGGCTTGTTGGCGATCGTTGGACAACCAGGTGAGGATTACAAACCCTTGTTGGCGGGAGGGACTACCACTACTGCTGAATCTACTCCTGTAGCCGAAACATCTTCTACTACCACTGCTCCCGCAGCTACTCAAGTAGTTGTAGACAATGCCAAAGTAGTGGCCATGCCCAAGATGAGCGACACTATGGAAGAAGGAGTCATTGCTCAGTGGCTCAAAAAAGTAGGTGACAAGGTAGAAGAAGGCGATATCTTGGCTGAGGTAGAGACCGATAAAGCGACCATGGAAATGGAAGCCTACGAAGAAGGTACATTGTTATACGTAGCCGTAGAAGACGGAGGCAGTGTATCCGTAGATGGCTTGTTGGCAGTGATTGGTGAGCCAGGTGCCAATTTCCAGGCATTGGTTGATCAGTTCAATGCAGGTGGAGCTACGCCTGCCCCAGCTCCCACTCCCGCTCCAGTTACCGAAACTACTCCGGCCCCCACTAGCAATGGAACAGCTGCTCCAGTGGCTACTCCTTCTCCAGTAGCAAACAACACCAACGGAAGAATTAAAATATCGCCATTGGCTCGTAAACTCGCTACTGAAAAAGGTTTTGACATTACTCAAATTACGGGTACTGGAGACCAAGGCAGAATCGTAAAGCGAGACGTTGAAAGCTTTGTACCAGCTCCTGCGGCTCAACCCGCCAAAACTCAGGAGAGTACTTCAGTGGCTGTACCTATGCCCGTAGGAACCGAAAGCCATCGAGACGTAAAACCTTCGCAAATGCGCAAAACCATTGCCCGTCGTCTGGCAGGCAGCAAGTTTAACGCGCCTCACTTCTATGTTACCATGGAAATCCGCATGGACAATGTCATAGAAGCACGCAAGCACATCAATGCGGTGGCTCCCGTAAAAGTTTCTTTCAATGATTTGGTAATCAAGGCAGTGGCTATGAGTATTCGTCGTCACCCCGATATCAATGCCTCTTGGTTAGAAGATAAAATCCGTTACAATGATCACATTCATATTGGAATGGCGGTAGCGGTACCCGATGGATTGTTTGTGCCCGTAGTACGTTTTGCCGATACTTTGAGCGTATCACAGGTAGCCATGACCACCAAAGAACTGGTAGCCAAAACCAAGGACAAAAAATTACAACCTTCTGACTGGGAAGGCAGTACTTTTTCGGTATCAAATTTGGGAATGTTTGGGGTAGAAGACTTCACCGCCATTATCAATCCACCTGATGCTTGTATTTTGGCCGTAGGTGGTATCAAACAAACTGCCGTGGTAAGCGAAGATGGCCAACTAGAAGTAGGAAACGTGATGAAAGTGACCCTTTCTTCTGATCACCGAGCAGTAGATGGTGCTTTGGCAGCAGCATTTTTGAGAACGCTCAAACAAATGCTGGAAAACCCTTATATGATGCTGGTATAAGTTTTATTCACAAATAGAAGTTCTATAGCTAACTTTTGCATAACAAAAAAAATCGTGTATATTTGTCTAACTTGCTTTTGCGCTTTTTTCGGCCAAAGCAAGTACCCATAAGTTAGTTATTACTGATAAATAATGAGTTTAGTTTTTTTCATAGTGTTTCATAGGAAAACCACTCCTACTTCGGAGTGGTTTTTTATTTTTTGATCAAAACCTTCGTTGGTGGATTATTTTTAATTGTTCTGCCTTCGGCTCATTGTTGTATCTTTCTATTGTTAGTTCCTTCGGCTTCGCTCAGGACTAAAGGTTCCGCTTCGCTCATTGTTAAATGGTTGCGCGA
>CALDJV010000662.1 GCA_937899305.1 uncultured Cytophagaceae bacterium | reverse complement strand
TTTTTGAGCTGGAGCAAAAAGTAGGGAGGAAGAACAATAAGTGGCTGATTATCAGTGTGAAATTATTATTCATTATATGGAAAATTGACTGACGTGAATAATTCCTTTAAATATGTTCTTCTTAAGGAAACAGCATTGGACTATCGACCGTGGACTATGGACTTTATAACTAAAAAAACTTCCAACTATGATCTACCAACTAAAAAAACTGTGGACTATCGACTGTCGACCGTGGACTAAAAAAAACTGGTTAGTTATCGAATTATTAAATGTGTGATGATTGTGCATATTTGTAAAACCCTTAGGTAATATTATGCGTAACCTCGAATAACAAGAATTTTCACCAACTAACTAATCTCTATAAGCAATGAAAAAATCCTCTAATGAGCAGACAACCCGCGAACTTGAACAAAAAATGCACACGCTACAAGTTGTAATTTTGTTGCTGGGACTTTCCTTTCTAGTGATGCTCACCGACCAAGTTTTAGTTTTTTTTAGGACCCAAACTTTGAGCATTAGAATGTTGTTTCCGGTCTCATTTTTCCTATTGATGGCAATTAATTACGTAACTTTTAAAAACATTGTGCAAGAGCTGGGAACCCGCAAGTAGATAAGATGGGCAGAAATGCTATTTAGTAACGCGTTCGCAATAACTATCCGTTTTGGTTTTATTCCTCTTCGCTACACTTCGTTGCTTTTTAGCCTTTGGCAGAGCTTCTGTTAGCTTAAACCAAAAGGCAAAGCTGTAGCCATCGGTTTTGCCCACGACAACATCCAGTGAATGTTGGGCGAGCCTGCGGGATGCTGCTACGAGCGCAAAAAGCGCCTTATTTAGCCTTGAGTAATTTCACTAAAATCTCGACACTTATTTTGAAAGCGTTACTTAAACTAAAAAAGCCAACTCACGTCACATGAGTTGGCTTTTTTAGTCTGTTTTGATAGGGTTTAAAAATCCTCGTCTAGACTAAAACTATGGTTGCTTTGGCCATTGGCAGGCTTGTTGGCTACGCCCGCTTTTGAATATTCACTTACCCTGCGTTCAAAGAAGTTGGTTTTGCCTTGTAGCGAAATCATCTCCATAAAATCAAATGGGTTTTCGGTGTGGTATTGTTTTTCACAACCCAGCTCCAACAAGAGACGATCGGCCACAAACTCGATGTATTGGGTCATCATCTCCGCATTCATTCCAATGAGTCTTACTGGAAGTGCATCGGTTACAAATTCTTTCTCAATCTCTACCGCATCTTTTATAATCTCTACCACGGTTTCGTTGGAGAGTTTATTTTGCAAGTAATTGGTATACAACAAGCACGCAAAGTCGCAGTGTAGCCCTTCATCACGAGAAATGAGCTCATTGGAGAAACTCAGACCAGGCATCAGACCTCGTTTTTTCAACCAGAAGATAGAACAAAAACTACCCGAGAAGAAAATACCTTCTACCGCAGCAAAGGCAATCAAACGCTCGGCAAAGTTTCCTTTATCGATCCAGCGAAGCGCCCACTCGGCTTTTTTCTTTACGCAAGGTACGGTATCAAGAGCGTTAAACAAGCGATGCTTTTCTTCGGGGTCTTTGATGTATGTATCGATCAACAACGAATAAGTTTCCGCGTGTATGTTTTCGATGGCTACCTGGAACCCATAAAAACAACGTGCCTCTGGGCTTTTTACTTCCTCCAGAAAGTTGACCGCCAAGTTTTCGTTTACAATACCATCGCTTGCCGCAAAAAACGCCAATACGTGGGTGATAAAATGGCGCTCATCGTCGTTCAATTTTTCATCCCAGTCTTTTAGGTCCTGGGCCAAATCTATCTCCTCCGCTGTCCAAAACGAGGCTTCAGCTTTTTTATACATCTGCCAAATGTCGTCTTGTTGTATCGGAAAAATGACAAATCGGTTGTCTACATCCTCCAATAATGGTTCCTTGATGGTATTGCTCATGTCGCGTGTATATTTTTAGTTTTATTAGTTTAAGTAATGGGGCCAAAACATTGGACCAGGCCTGATTTAGCTTATCAATAGAATGAGTTGTTATAGATGAGGGAATAACAACTCAATTAACAAAAATGTTACTTCTTTATAGAAAGTAAAATCATCAAAAATGAACTGGTTACTCACCAGAAATGCTAAGCGTTTGATAAACAAATACTTGCTGGTTTTGGCGTTGCTAAAGTCCAGCTTTTTTGCCCAAAAATCGCAATAATGGTTAACAAATACAAGATAAGAAAGGGGAGGAAAAGCTAACTGACTGGTATTCAAAAAGATTATTTTACTACTGCGATTATTCAATTGTCATATTGCCAAAAGGTTTTAATTCATTGTGATGCTACAACTTTTCAATAAAAGGGGTGATGTGTGATTGGATACTTATTCAATTTGATAAATGAAGTATTTTTCTTTGGTATAAAAAAAGTTTGAAATGAGAATTGTTTGAATCTTGAGCTCAACATGTGGATCCTGATCCACAAATTGCTTTGAATTTAACAAGGTTTTTGCACATTGAGAACGGGCATGTTGTTGCAATACCACACTACGACCAAACAAATCGGCAACGTTTTGAGCATGAGGGCTTCTTTCTAAAAGAGGGCGATTCACTTCTATGATGTAGCTGATTTGGTGTTTCTTCAATGAATCTTTGACCGCAGCGCAATTGACTTTGTCCTGAATAAAACTTTCTTCATAAGGCAAAAAGTTTACGTACTTGGTAGGTGCGGGTTTTTCAAGTGCCACATAATAACTTGAGCATCCAATGGCCAAAGCATTTCCGTATTGTTCATCTAATTTTTTGAATGTTTCATATTGTTGAGAATAACGGTAGGCAATTTTATAAGTAATGCCATTATAATAATTATAAATAATAAGTATGACCAGTCCAATTTGCCAAGCAAATTTACGCTTGTTTTGTAACAGGAGTACAATGACATAACCCGTAAAAATAACAATGACTGGAATAAGGGGAAGCATATCTATGTTTGACTGAAACTCAAGCGAGTTTGCCATCGACCAAAACAAGGTATATACCACCAAGAAAAGTACTGAGGAGTGTTGGGAGGTGAAGGTAGGTTGCAGTACTTTTTTGCTGAAGACTACAAAGGCCAGAATGAAAAAGCCGATAGCTCCCAATACAAAGTGAAACGATTCGGTGAGAAACCAAGGATAAATGCCTTGTAATAGCCAGTGAAAAGGTGATTCGCCCACGACCTCTCCTTCCATATTTATTTTTCTTAAAATAGCCTGTTGCCAAAACTCCAGCCATTGACTAGTAGCAAACAAGTAAATAATCAGTGGCAAGGTACCTACCAATACTCCAGCCAATAAACGGACAAAGCGGTTGATAATGTCTTTACGAAGCAACAGCAAACTAAAAGCACAGGCAAACAGACTGACTACCGCAAAATGCCAACACATGGATGCTAAGGCAAAGCTTGACCCACACCAAAACCAGCGGTGTTTGTGGAAGCACCATAAGCCAATGATTGAAAGCCATAAAACCCATAGTTTTGGTTCGGCATTGATGCAAGATAAGAGCGCGAGGTAATCCAGCCCGGTGAATAGAAGGCAAGCAATGGTCACAGCCCAAGTATTACTCCATAGCGACCTCACCAGGCAATAGAAAGCACTGGTAATACAACCATAAAAAAATATCCCAAAGATGCGTGCTGACTCGATCGTAGTGAGCGAAAATAGATTGCCAAATTTCATTAAATAGCCTATGATGAGTACCGATATCGGAGTGTAGCCAAAGGTAGTCTGTTTATAGACGAATTCGCCTCTGGATACCACCTGAGACATATATAGGAGGTAAGATCTATCAAAAAATAGGGGTTGTTCGAACGGGTTGTAAAAAAGGTTGAGTAGAATGATAGGAAAAATAAACCAAAATACAAGACCAAGGTTTTTGTTTATAATTCCTTTATTTGCGGCTGTTTTCATCACTCAAA
The DNA here is from genome assembly GCA_937899305.1 of uncultured Cytophagaceae bacterium. GTDB lineage: Bacteria > Bacteroidota > Bacteroidia > Cytophagales > Microscillaceae > Microscilla. Next base: position 11,402 of record CALDJV010000662.1, on the reverse strand, counting down.
TGAAATAAAAATTGATAAGAAATACATGAGCATAAGCAAATTAAATGGCTTTGATCAACAAAGGGTACTTATTACTGGTGGAACGGGGTTCATTGGAGCCAATCTGGTGGCTCGATTGGTGTCTCTTCACGCTGAAGTACACTTGTTGGTCCGAGAGGGCTCTTCACGTGATCGATTAGAAGCCATCAAGCATCAGGTTGTTTTTCATCTGGTAGATTTTCGGGAGGAAAAAGACTTAGCGTCAGTAATTCAAAAGGTTCAGCCTCAGTATGTATTCAACTTTGCCCATCCTTCTGCTTTAGGATTGTCAAATGGCCAAACATTTTCGGAGCAAATCCAAGCATCCACCCTGTTGATATCTAACCTGCTCACCGTATTACAAGCGACTTGCCCAAATCTAACTGCGTTGGTTCATGGAGGGAGTTCATTTGTGTATGAGTGGAGTGCCTCCGGTTATTTATTATCCGAGCGTACCCCTTTGATTCCTTCTACGTATCGTGGATTGCTCAAGCTCAATGAACGCAACATTTGCCTTTCTTTTGCTAAAAAATATCATTTACCCATTCGAATTGCCCGAATATTTCGGGTGTATGGGCCTTGGGACCATGAGTATAAGTTAATTATTAAAGCACTGAAAGCAATCCAGGCGAATGAGTCAATTGCGATTGGTCAGGCAGTGTTTAAACGAGATTATATTTATGTAGAAGACCTGATAGATGGTATTTTGGCCCTGGCCCAATCGGTTCAACCACCAGGTTTCGAAGTCAACTTTGGTTCAGGCATTCAATACAGTGCCCCAGAGATTGTAGCTTCCATTGAAAATATAGTAGCTTTGGAGGTCAACAAGACAACAAACTACCCGCCCAATCAATATGATAAAGGAAACTTTGTGGCGGATATTTCTTTGGCCCAAACTGAGTTGGGTTGGTCGCCTCAACATACCCTCGAAGAAGGACTCAAAAAAACGATAGAATGGTTTAAAAATTATTATAAATGGAACCCAACCCACAAATAAGTGTAGTGGTACCTGTGTTCAACAATGCCAATACTTTACGAGAATTAACCGAAAGAATAGCCAAGCATTTGAATGATTACCACTTTGAGATTATTTACATTAATGATGCTTCACAAGATCAGTCTCCTCAAATCATTCAATCCATCAGCGACGCCTACCATCAGGTACGTTCAAAATCGTTACTACGTAACCAAGGGCAACAAAAAGCAATTTTGGAAGGACTCAAACTGGCTCAGGGTAATAGGGTAGTGGTGCTGGATGCCGACCTTCAGGATGTACCCGAAAGAATTTTGGGCTTATATGCGCTTTTAGAAAACCACACAGGGGCTTGTTTTATAAAAAGAATAGGTAACTATCAGCGTACCACCCGGATGATCACCTCTCGAGTGCTCAAACGGATGATTCAATGGAAAACAAAATTACATTACAGGGCAGGTTCTTATTACATGGTAGACCAAGTCACTTTAAAAAAGATATTGGAAGTGGCTCCAGCAGTCAAGTATCCCTATCTCAGCATTATGGTAGCAGTGTTTGCTTCTGAGATTACTTATTTGGAAGCCAGGCGGGCCAAAACAAACGAAGCTTCCTCCTACACTTTCAAGAAAAGACTAAAATATGCTTACCGGGCTTTTCACTGTGCCAATGTATGTAAAAAACTTAAAAAGCAGCATTCATAATGATATGTTTGTCTGCTGTTGTGGTATCTACCAAAGGTGGAGTAGTGGCAAAGGATTGTTTTAACTTGGCAAAAATCTCTTGGGCCGAGGTTTTGGATAAATCTCGATAAAATGACCTTCGAAGTATTCCAAATGAGCAGTCAAACATTTTCATCATTCTAATCAATACTTGGCAAGGAATGGGATCACCAAACTGAGGATGAGTGAGCCCTGCGACACCGAGTTTTTTACTAATTTGATTGCTCAACCTCTCTAGGGTTCCGTCTACCATTGGGGTGAAAATATTGTAATGGCCATTCTCAATAGCGAGATCGTTTAAGCCTACATAGCATCTACTCAATGGCAACTGATTGAACTCGGATGCATTTTGCAAAGCATCGTTGGTTTCTAGCATGATCCCTACCTCTGCGCGATTGTTTACTACCTGAAGTACTTGTTCCACTTCCGCACAAGACCTGACCATGGGTAGTAGGAGCTCATCGACACCAGTGTCTAATACTTGATTAATTTCATCCTTATTTACTTCGTTCTGAGGGTTTATCCTGCATATCACCTTAGAGGAAGTAAGCTTTTTGACCTGTTCTAAATCCTGGATTGTATGTTCGCTAATTTGGGTATCATATAAACTTTGCCTTAAATGTTTACCTTTTCTTTCCAAGTCTACAATGAACCCAGTTGGATTTTCAGCATCAACTATTTTCAATAATTGGGGATTAGAATAAAATACCCAAAACTCAAATCCCTCTTTTTTTATTTCTTGCATGCCACAATTAAACAAGTAGAACCAAAAGGTATTTTGATCCTTTTTCTTAATAAAAATATTTCTAAACTCAGATACAAATTGATCACGCTACCCAGTATTCCTTTTTTATTGACATGCCCTAACTTTCGTCTTTTCCTTTTTTGTTTTATCAAACGATAAAACTTTCTGGCTGGCCAAATTAAAAAAGGTAGAGGAAAAAAAAGATAGGTTTGGTAATTAATGGTAAATCCTGCAGCAGCCAACTTTTTAGACAAATCTCGTAGGGTATAACGGCGATAGTGTCCCACTTCTTTGTCAAAATCTGAATATAAAAATTGCCAGGCTGGTACCGATAAGTACAATAATCCTCCAGGCTTTAAAACATCAAAAATTTTGGCCAGCATTTGCTCATCTTTCTCGATGTGCTCCAATACATCAAAAAGTCCAACTGCGGGTACTGATGCTTTTTGAACATCCATACTATCAAATGATCCTTGAATAATTTTAAGAACCCCTTTTTTCTGCGCATTCAAAACTCCATTTGGCATAGGTTCCAACAAGACTGCATCAATGTTTTGTTCTTGCAAAAACTTAGTGATTTGACCGTTTCCCCCTCCAATATCCAAAATCCCATTAGTGGGGTAATGGGTTAATAATGTTTGCAAAGATTGAAGGCGATGGGCGTACCAAAATGAATTATCTTCACTTTCTTGAATGAGATTGTGTCCGTTTTCAGTGTAAGAAATATCTTCAACAAAATCAACTACCCAATACCCCTTTGGCGATAATTGAGCTTGATGTGTAATATCAGGAATATTCATTTGTCAAGGTTTTGTAAAGCTCACTACCTGGAAAGCCGAGACACCTTTGAATATTTTTAGCTTTTCCAGAAAATTTTCCGTCACTCTTCCAGGATTTTTATTGACAACAAATGGAGGAAAGAATCCATATTTGGTGATTTGGGGAGTGTTTAGTTGGGCATGGGTTGCTGCTTTTTGAAATTTCCCCTTGACCATATTTAATATTCCTTTATCTCCTTTCCAGGTCATAGAAGGAGTAATTGCCATTTGTACATAGTATAGGGGGTTGTAAGGGTTGGGTTCAACAAAGCTAATTTTTCCTCCTGGTTTGAGCAATTTTGCCATGGCAACAAAATATTCTTCTAACTCCAGGAAATGGTGTAAGGTAAAGAAGCCAATTACGTGATCAAAACGAGCATTCAACTTTTTAGGCATATCTAAAATGTCGGAGCAAATCAATTCTACGTGATGGGCTTTGGTATTATATTCTTGAAACTGCTCAAGTAAAAAAGGTGACAAGTCAACCCCGGTGATTTGGAACCCTTTATCCAAAAGGGGGAGGGTAAACTTTCCCATTCCACATCCTACTTCTAATATCTGATGTGCAGGCTCGATACCCGATGCGGTGATGAGTTTATCTACATGCCGATTGACGTAGTAAGAGTCAACCGGAGTCATCGTTTTCTTTATTTTTGTTCCATAATAAGTTCGCTGCATCTCATTATGATCATTTATATCTGTTTTTATTAAATCAGGTTGCATCATATTCGAGTAATTAAGGTAAATACAAATCTAAGTAAAAGTTTGGGTATTCAATGACCGACCTATTGCTGGTTCTGAGTAAATATTCAAAATAAGTGCTTGGTATAGGCAAAGGTCAAGTCATAGCTTTGTTAGCTTATCGGGTTCTTAATAATATAAAGAAAGATAAACCTTTGAAAATTATGATGTTGTTTTTATCTGAACCTCTCTTATTAATCATCTGTCTTACTTGTATTTCGAGAATTAAAACCCTAAATTTGCGCTCTGTTTTGCAGTTTTAAACAAACCTAGTAAGAGACATGTATGCAATTGTAGAGATCGCAGGTCAGCAATTTAAGGTGCAAAAGGGCCAATACGTATATACTCACCGCCTGAAAGATGAGGAAAATGCAGCAGTAGTTTTTGACAAAGTGTTGTTGGTAGACAACGACGGTGACGTGAAAATTGGTGCTCCTTTGGTAGACGGCGCGAAAGTATCTGGAAAAGTATTAGAGCACTTAAAAGGCGACAAAGTAATCGTATTTAAGAAAAAACGACGTAAAGGTTATAAAAAAACCAACGGACATCGTCAGTATTTAAGCAAAGTATTAATCGAGGACATTACGGCCTAAGTCCTTTGATGCATTTCGTTTGTTACAGACAAACAATTTAATTTTTTTGATAGAACACAAAATCTACCCTTTGGGCTTGATTTTAAATTTTGTAAAACTATGGCACATAAAAAAGGAGCTGGTAGTTCTAGAAACGGTCGCGAGTCGGAAAGTAAACGATTAGGTACCAAGATTTTTGGAGGACAATTCGCAAAAGCCGGAAACATTATTATACGTCAGCGAGGAACCAAGCACCACCCTGGCAAAAATGTAGGAATGGGCAAAGATCATACATTGTTTGCCTTGATCGACGGTACTGTTCACTTCAAAAAAGGACAGCGTGATCGTTCTTTTGTAGTCGTTGAACCTATTTCTGCTCAAGAAGCATAGGCAATGTACCAATCAGGAGTTTGCTAAAAGCAAGGTCCTGTTTTCTAAAAAATGATATTAGAAGCATGGTTTTCAAAAAACCGTGCTTTTTTTGTTTACCCACATTTGTTATATTTGGTAGAAGCGCAGCCTCATTCTTGAAAATTAAGACAACTGTTTGATTTTAAAAACAGTTTTGGGGGGGATTACTAAAAATGATTAAGCTTTTGTGTGTATGGTAACGAGCAAATGACTAGCATACAAAAGCTTAAACTATGTTACACCTACGATTTATTGCTTAAAGAAAACAATGCAACAAGACATCAAATACTGGTACTTGCGCAATCACCAAATATTTTCTCAAATTACCGACGACAAATATCAGGAGCTATGCGTATGGGTAGGCTTTAAAAAAGCAATTAAAAATGAGGCCATATTTTTTAGCCATGATACTACCAAGCGGTTGTATTTTCTCAAAAAAGGAATGCTAAAAATCATTAATCTTGATGCTGAGGGCAACGAGGTAACTAAAGATATCATCCAAAAAGGGGATATTTTTGGAGAGATTTCGCTTGCGGGTACTTCTGAAAGTAATGAATCCGAATACGCCAAAGTAATGAGTGACGAAGCGGTAATGTGTACTTTTACTCAGGATAACTTTGAGAAAGTACTTGCCAAATACCCCACCATTTCGCTCAAATTCACCAAAAAAGTAGGTGATAAACTCAAAACGCTCGAAAACCGTTACAATGATCTGATTTTTAAGGATGTACGTACCAGGGTGATTCACTTTCTGAAAAAATTTGTAAAAGATAACGGAGAAAGCGCCCAAGGAATTTTCTCAGCACGTAATTACCTCACTCATCAAGACATTGCCCACCTTACCGGCTCTACCCGGCAAACTGTTACTTCTATTCTAAATCAACTAAAAAAAGAAAATAAGCTGGTATACTCTCGTCATGAGATCGTAATCCCCAACATGGACGACTTGTATTAGTGGTTTTTTTGAGTTAGTAGTTTTTTAGTTAGGAGTTGGTAGATCGTAGTTGGGAGTTTTTTTTAGTCCATAGCCTAAACCGGTTTGCCTGTTCCCCCTTGAACTACCAATTTTAAACCCTGCGTTAAGCATTTTGCAATTCATTCATAATCAGTGATTTATCAATTTGGTAGTTAGAAGTCGATGGTCCATAGTCCACAGTAGCGCAAGACGGAACAATTAGCTCAGCTCGCCAAGGCTAAGTTAATCAACAATTAAACATCAATAATCAATACGTCGCCTTGCGCAACCATTTAGCAATGCAACAATAAGCGAAGCGGAACAATATAACAATTTAGCAATGCAACAATCAGCCGAAGGCGGAACCATTTTAACAATAGAGTAATGAGCGAAGCGGAACAGTAGAAGTTGTCACCTAAGCGACATTTGATATTATTTGGGTGTGTTACTTTTGCTATGTATAAAACAAATTACACCTAATTTATATGAACATTAAACTCAATTTTCTTAACACAATAGGCCTGATGGTCATTGCTATGTTATTGGCCAATGTTACATTTGGTCAATCCAGCCGTTCAAAACAATTCAATACCAGACGTGGTAATCTAGCCATCAAGGGCTACGACCCGGTGAACTACTTTACCCAAAACAAAGCAGCAAAGGGTTCTTCTAAAATTACCCATATCCACCAAGGCATTGTATATCGTTTTAGTAATGTACAAAACCGTGAGCTGTTTAAGCAAAATCCAGCCAAATATGAACCTGTGTATGGAGGCTGGTGTGCGTATGCAATGGGGTTAGACAAACCCTCTAAGGTGGACATCAATCCACGTACTTTCAAGATTATCAACGGAAAACTCTATTTATTGGTCTCAGCTCTGGGTTAAAACCCTGCACTTTCAGTGCAATACTTTAGTAATGCGAAAAAATCGGGTCTCGTCTGCGAATTTGAGCAACTTGCCCGCATTGCGACACGGGTTGGCTAAAGAGGACTTTCAGTCCGAGCGCAAAACCCCTGTACTTTCAGTGCAGGGTGGTTTAGTTTACAATAGGTTGGGCACCAATACCTTGAAGCTCTGGAACAAGGACGAGCCAAACTTAAAGGGAAAGGCGGATAAAAACTGGAAAAAGTTTTATAAGTAAAAACATAGGACAAGATCATTTCGAAATGGGATTTTTTCCCGCGAAATGATCTTTTTGTTATAGTGTTGGGGAGCATTTGATTGATACCACCCTCATTTTCTTATCTATTTTGTTACATTTGTAGAGCACAAGTCTCCTAATCTCTTACTTTTTTATGAAAAACATCGTTCTTTGGGTTGCCCAGTTATTTGCGGCGGGGTATATGGCATTTACCGTGGTCGCGTTTAAGTTTCCAGCGCATCCTGACTCGATCCACATCTTTACCAAGATTGGAATGGAACCTATCGCCAGAATTGGTTCAGGAGTGGTGGAACTCATTGCTGCGGTTCTGTTGTTAATACCAAAAACCAGCTGGATAGGGGCTTTACTGGGATTGGGAACGATGAGTGGAGCCATATTTTTTCATTTAACTTCTTTGGGAATCGAAGTAGTTAGCCCAACCACCAATAAAGGAGACGGTGGAGCGTTGTTCTATACAGCCATTGCTATTTGGGTATGCTGCTTGGTAGTGCTTATCCTTAGAAGGAAACAATTACCGATAAAGATATAACTTTCTAACACTGATATGAATTTGATTACATCTTCTTCCAATATTTTAAATCAACTTATTGGGCTTATAAAACAACTAAACAAGCAAGAGTATACAACACCTTTACCTTTGTTAATGGACAATTCTATTAGCAAACACCTGCGACACATTGTTGAATTTTATGATTGTCTTTTCAAAGGACTGGCCAATGACACCATCAATTATGATTTGAGGGAACGCAACCCGGCCATTGAAGATGATCCTGAGTACGCCATCGCTTTTATTGAAAATTGCCTTGAGCAACTTTCTAAAATGGAATTGTCGAATGAACCCATCGACTTGATTAGTTTGCTTTCGCCAGATGGACACGAAGCTTGTACCAAAACTTCGATTGATCGGGAACTGGCCTACAATGTAGAACATGCCATCCATCACATGGCCATCATCAAGATTGCAATCAAGCAATGCTATCCTCATGTAAAATTACCCAAAGAATTTGGAGTAGCTTACTCGACTATTCAATATCATCATCAGCAGGCTTAGCAAACCATTGCTTTGAAGGAAACAAAGAAATTGAGCTTCGGTACATTTGGTATCGGGGCTTTTTTTGTGGGAATACTTGGAAAGTTTAGTGGGGTGGTGTTGTTCTGTATGAAGTATAGGTGCAAAAACGAGTTTATAATGAGTGTGCAATGTTGTTTGTATTACAATTTGATTTATAAGACTACTGAGGGGAGGAATGCAAAAATTTGCCAAGGGTGTTCATCTTTTCCTTATATTTCAGATTAATATAAACAAACACTTATTCGACACTAATGAACTTTACTATTCCACAACTCACCAAAGGACATCCATTTCGTCAATGGCGTCAATGGAACATCCCTGGAGCTGATTTGACCATAGAAGGTTATTCTCGCTCGGGTGACAAAACATTTTTTTACATTCCTCAGCTCAAACTTTGCCTGGATGCAGCGCTGGCTGAAGGTCGACAAGGGGATTATGTATTGGTAACCCATACCCACAACGACCACATTGCTGATATTGAGTACTTGTCTAGTCGCGACGGTGTGCAAATGTACTTGCCCAAGCCGTCGGTGCCCTACTTAGAAGAGTACATTGTGGCCCGTCGTTGCTTGAACCATTCGGCCCCTTATGATCCAACCCTACGAGGGGAAAGCCATATACATGGAGTAGTACCAGGAGACACGTTTTTTGTGGGCAAAAATGATCGTTACCAAGTAAAAGTAGTAGAATGCGTACACAGCATTGTATGTGTAGGTTACGCATTTGCGGAGAAAAAACAACGACTGAAGCCCAAGTATGAGCAGGTAAAACAAGAAAAAATGGCCGAGGGTAAAATGAAGGAGTTTGGCCAGTGGATGGCCCAACAAAAGAAGGAAGCCAAGCAAAAAGGAGAAAGCGTAGAAGAAACTTACTACGCTCCATTATTTGTATTCATGGGCGATACCCACGCTTCGGCATACGCCCAAAACGATTGGCTATTTGAGTATCCGGTTATTTTTACCGAATGTACTTTTATGAGTCCGGCCAATGAGGCTTACGCCGACGAACGGCGCCACACCCATTGGAACCAGCTTAAACCCTACGTGACCCAAAACCCTCAATGTCAATTTATACTTACTCATTTTAGCTTGCGCTACAACAACCAGGAAATCGTACAATTCTTTGAGGATGCGTTTGCTAAAGAGCCCATTCAGAATGTAAAATTGTGGGTATCAGAAGACAGTTTGTTGCCTCCCCAACATCAGTCGGGTAAATAAAGTAAATTTGAGGGCTTTTTTTATTTAGGCCAAAAGCAAACGGCGAGCAATGGCTATTTCCTCATCGCGTATGGTATGGTCATCGTCATCAAAGTAGTGTTTTTGCACCTGGGCATTCATATCAGTTAACCATTGAGCCGAGTCATCTATCCGGTTGGCGGGTACCCAGGAGTCAGTTTTGCTGGCTCCCAAATACACTGGGGTACCCGCAAAATCGCCCGAGTAACGATTTTTTTCTAGAGTATCACCAATCAAACCGCCACTAAAAGCCACCACTCCTCCATAACGTTGTGCGTAGCGGGTGGCATATTCTACCGCCATACAAGCCCCTTGCGAGAATCCCACAAAATACAAGTTTTCGGGTGGGATACCCTTGGCTGATACTTCTTCATGCAATGCTTTGACCAACGCCAACCCCTGATCTAAAAAAGGCTGATTTTGATCAAGGGGAGCCATAAACCCTTTGGGGTACCAAGCATTGTTTTCGGCCTGGGGAGCTACACAAACAAATTCAGGCAAGTCCAAGCGATGAAATACTTTGAGGATTTTTTCAGCAGTATCGCCTCGACCATGAAGCAGTATCAATACCCGTGTGTTGGCTGCTTTAGCCGAGGGAGTGGGCAAAGAAGCACCCGTCCATTTCCAACGATGTTCGTTTTTGTTCAATTGATTGTTCATAGATGAGTGGATTTAGACAGTAGAAGCTTTGCGTTGAATGGTAGGCAAGTTGTTTTCTATTTGTGCCCGGTTTACTTCTTCCCAGGCGGGTAGCTTGAGTTCCTCTCCGAGGTGTTCTATTGATTCATCTACCACAAATCCAGGACCGACCGTGGCTACCTCAAACAATACCCCACCTGGAATGCGAAAATAAATAGATTGGAAATACTTACGATCCTTCAGTTCGGTTACTTTCAAGCCCAGGTTATCCACCAAGTGAGTGCGTAGTTGCATCTGTTCTTGGTTGGTTTCAATCCGAAAGGCAACATGATGCACCGTACCCAGTCCATTGAGCCCACGTTTATGACCTTTGTCTTCACGTATGTCTACCAGGGTACCTGCTTCGCCACCATTCAAAGTTCGGAATCGTTTTACATTACCTTCAGTAGCTACTTCTACAAAGCCAAATGTTTCTCGGAGAAATTGATAAGTAGCCCCTACTTCTGCTATAGAAAGGGTCACCGCGTACAATCCTTTGATAGCATTTTCGCCGTTGATGTGCCCTTCATTCCATGGGGCACGATCGTCGTGGTCGTTGCCTACCAATTCCAGTTCTAGTCCTGAAGGATCTTCAAAGCGTAGTACTGGGTTGCCAAACTTTTCCACTTCACTAAAGGCAAGCCCATGCGTCGTAAAGCGTGCCTTCCAGAAATCAATGGCCTCTCGGGCAATCGAGAACGAAGTAATCATGACTTGGCCTGTACCCTTGACACCGTCGCGTACACCTTGCCCTTTGTAGGGGAAAGTAGTCATAATGGTACTGGGGTCTCCTTGTTTATTTCCATAGTAGAAATGATATACCTGATTGTTATCAAAGTTTACGGTGGTCTTTACCAATCGTAGCCCCAACAATTGAGTATAAAAATCATAGTCTTCCTGGGCATCGTTTACCGTGGCGGTAAGGTGGTGCAGTCCCTTGATAAAATTTTGCATAAGTCGAACGTGTGTTTAATATTGGTGGTAAATGGTTTATGGTTTAAAATGTAGTTACAATTAGTGTCTATACATTGTTAATAACACAAGATTTCTCAAATAGTTTACAGTTGGTCGAGGTAGGTGTTACCAAGCCAACTGTAAACCTCATTTTTTGTTATTTATACCGTCATAGGGACTTCCATTAACAATACTCGAGCGTTGCTATCGGCATTCAATTTGATCTGGTTGATATTCCAGATCCCAAAACCATCTCGTTTGCCCAATTTTTGGCCTTCAATGGTCACTTCGCCATCTAATACAAACGCATAGACTCCGTTGCCTTTCTTGTTGATTTGGTAGGTGTC
>CALDJV010000661.1 GCA_937899305.1 uncultured Cytophagaceae bacterium | reverse complement strand
GGTCGGGTAAGTAGAGAAAAACCTATCTGGGCTTATCAAGTTTTCAAAGGACAATATTTAGCCAACAATTTGTTGGTAAAACTGGCGGATACTACTCATTTTCAGTTGTTTGTACCACTTCATGAACGCCCTTATTGGGTGTCAAATTTGGGTTTTCAACTGATACACGTTTCTGAGGGGAGGTTACTTGAGCATTTTTGGACTTCAAACAACTCCAAGCAAACCGACGAAAATGATGTAACTACCAGTTTATTTCTGAAGCATACTGATCGCCACAAAGTGCAAACTCAGGGAGTAAGTGTAGGCGTTGCCGTTGGTTTTCCTGCGTTTTATCTGCAGGATCTACGTAAAAACCAGATGACGTTGAATGTATCAGGAGATACTTACCCAGGAGAGACACGTATTTGGAAATATAGAGTATGCTCCGTAGATGAACTTGCAAGAAAAAATAATCGGATAATTGTACCAAAAAGCTTCATTCCCTATGCCTGGCTCGCTAAATTTGCTGATACGATTCGTTTCGATTTCAAAACTAAAATGTTTTTGATGGCTCATCGTGGTACCCAGTTTTACAACGGATACCCTCGTCAGCAATCACATTTGGTGGCTAAAAAAGAAGAGCGCATCGAGTTGGTCTTGCCAGCATTGCATCAGATAAAAATAAGACCAGTGCTGTTTAAAAGACGAAAAACATGGAATGATAAAACAAAAGCGCGTACGGCACAGTATCGCAAAGTACAGGTGTTGGTTCGAGCAGATACGTACAAGCTGTATCAATCCAAGTATTACGATTATCGGAAAACAATTAGATTCAATAAAGTGAATCGGGAAGTATTGCACTTGGCTCACAACGATAAAATTATCATAGAAGTCAAAGACAATGCTTATCCTGCCAAATTATTGTTTAAAACAGAGGTTGCCTGCACTGCCAATATTTTGAACCAAAAGGTTTGGAAACTCAAAGACAAAAACGGTAATTATCTGAAAATAGCAGTGCAACAAGTAACCGCAGTCAAAGACAAACTATTAGATTCGAATGACAAAAAACAAACAAAAATGCTGGGTGGTAGTCGGTGATTCAGTCATTGGATTGAATCACGTTAAAAATAATATCCCATGCCAAGACAGCCACAGCTACGAAGAGTTAGACAATGGTTGGGGCATTGCCATTGTGGCCGATGGGGCCGGCTCGGCCGAGTATTCTCATCAAGGGTCACGATTTGTAGTGGAGCAAGGTCTCACGCTTTTTAAAAAAACCATTGAAGAAAATAAGTGGATCAAAACCAAAAAATTACCTGAGCAAGCGAAATGGCATAAACTGGCCAAGGCCAACCTCAAGAAATTGAAAGGAATGCTCGAGAAGCATGCGCAAGAGAAGCAAATGGATTTGGGGCAGATGGCTTCTACGGTGATGGTCGCCATTTTTTCACCATTGGGTATATTGTGTACCCACATAGGCGATGGACGAGGTGGTTTTAGCAATTTTGATGGAGAATGGAAGCCCTTGTTTACACCTTGGAAAGGCGAGTACGCCAATGAAACCATCTTCTTGACATCTGATATTTGGAACGAGAAAGAGGTAGATAATTTTGTGGAGAGTACCGTACTTGCTGAAAAACCTTTTGCCTTTACCTTGATGTCGGATGGCCTGGAAATGCATTCGTTTGAGTGTAGTGTGTGGGACGAGAAAGCCGAAAAATACTATGACCCCAACCGTCCTTACCAAAAGTTTTTCCAGCCAGTGGTCAATGGCTTGGTACAAATGAAGCAAAACAAGTTGACTGATGAAGAAATCAAAGGGAAGTGGAATAAATTTCTCCGTGAAGGCAACGATCGTATCAAAGGCGAACCAGACGACAAGACAATGATTGTTGGCGCATATTTTCCGAATTAGTGGATAAATATAAATTACATTACAAAGACCTTGTTTCTGGCCAGAAACAAGGTCTTTTTATGTCTTTCCAAAATAGTATAGTTGTATTCCAAAACGGTATAACCAAAGAAAAAAAATGATTAAAAAACACTGTAATTTTGAATCAAGCTGAATTGTAAAAGATCAATTAATAATGGTGAAGAGTAGTTAACCTGGTGGTAGTGAACAAGCAGAAATACAAAACTTCACTGGCGAAAAAGAGGAAGGAAAAAATGGATTGACTACTACTACTGGCCAATGGGAATAATCATTGACTAGAGCCATAAGCTGATAGTTTATAGACCACCAAACTTTGTGATTGACAAGTAGCAAAGTTTGGTTGGGTATTACTAAAAAAGCTTGGTCTTTTACGTAAATAATAATGTTTCACTAAAATGTTAAACTATGTTTGATAAATTTAAAAACAGTGCAATCAGTCAGAACCAACAAATATGCATCACAGGCGGCAATACAAGCCAGGCTGATAGATCGGAATTCAAAGGGGGGGACTTCGGGGTGGAACCGAAGGAGAATAGTGTAGGAGGAGAAGTGGCCATAGTGCGTACGCCACCAATAAGCTCTTCACTGGGGAGTGGGTCAAATTCGACTACTTTTTGAGTGTACTTTTCAGTGATTTTTTCTGTGAAGGCCACGAACACATCAAAAACAAACCGGACGGGCAAACTATGACTGTTGGTCTTGATTTTTCGGATTCATTAATGGATGTGAACGAACTCACGAAAACCTTGTATCTGAGCAGAGACAAGGTTTTTATTTGCCCCAGTGAATCAGCCACCATAAGACCCCGTTGACAAAATAAGGGTGAAATAAAATGGGCAAAGGTAAGACCAACGACGCCACTACCCACCACGTACCTGGTTTACGTTTTTTAAACCATCGTTTTTCTAGTTGCATGAGCAAACCATGCAACGCAAAGTAGAGCATCGGAAGCCCAAACCCCTTCATCACCGACAAGCTAATGGCGATTTCGTGCAACAATCCTGATAACATAAACGATAGAAAACCTGCCCAACGAACTCCTACCTTCCGAATCAAGGGCTTGAACATCGCAGTAGCCGTCATTTCTGAAAAAGCCAGGTTCCAGCGACGCCCCCAAAATTCCGCAATACTTTTGGACCGAAAGGGCTGTTTAAATACTGGATAATCTGCAACTCCCCGAGATTTTAACAAAAAGGTATTCAAGGGTAATAACCCAAAGTGTAACACCAAGCTCAATGAGACCAGTGCAACAATAGAATAAGCCCAAAAAGAAAACCAAGGCGCTGAAAACCAAGAAACTGAGACAGGAAAAGTGGTGGTGTCATACCTCAAGTACAGGGTGAGGCCCACCCCAAGGCTCAAGTGAAGTAGTGCCCCCGCCAATATTTTGAAGTCTAACTGCTTCGGCTTTGAGGAGGCAAAAATGGCAGGATTCATATTGACGGTAAAGAAGTAATAACCGATCCAACCACGCCAAGGTAATCGGCCTTGAGGGTGGAGGTTGGCTACTACGATTTTCATCGCATGTAGCAAAGGAACAATCAAAGCTACCATACGAATGGCAGGAGGTGCTTGAATGAATAAAAAATGAGCCAAGCCCACGCTTATCAATGGAAAGACCCAAACAATCCATTGTGCAACCCTTCGTTTTACCAAAAAATAACCAATGATGGATTGGAAAAGAAGGTAGATTATCCAAAAAACGATAGGGTAGAGGAGCCGATCCATAATTGATAATTGAGGTAAAACGCATACGTATATATGATGCTAAAAGCAATGAACAAAGTAACCAATATCCACTCTCCAGCCTTGTAGATGAATGTTTTGGGGAGGTCGCTGGCGTCGAAATACAAGAACTGAATGGCCACTCGAGCAATCCAATAAATGGCAATCAGAAACGTGGTGGCCAAGGCAAGCCCCGACCCTGAGAGCATTTCAGAGGCCAAAAGCAAAGAGATGACTCCAAAATAAACATTGATAAACAGAATGTATCCGGCGTACGTCCAAAACATTTGTTTGATCAGTGTGGGGGTATTGGTGAATGCTGATTTCCAGTCCAACATTTTGGGAATCATGACCGAACCCAACCCCAAACCAATGTGCGCCAATCCGGCCAACTGTATGATGAGTATCATTTTTTGTACTATTTTATTGTTCTATTGTTCCGCCTTCGGCTCATTGTTGTATTGTTAAAGCTCTCCTGACGAAGGAAGGATCTTGCGCGAAGCAGTGATTCATTTATACCGCTTTGCGCCACTATGGACCGTCGACTGTGGACTAGATAAAAATACCAACTACGAACTAAAAAACTATGGACAATAAATAAAACTCCCAACTAAAAAAGCAAAATAAGGACAATTTTTTAATTCAAGCTAGTCCAACTTGCCCGTTAGCAGTTGCAAGCGATAGACAGGTTTTGATTGACCATTCCAAAATAGTATAACGGTATTTCGAAACCGCATAACCAAAAAAAGGAATGTTACAAGCCATGCTTTAGTTTTGAACCATTGTTTTACCTAAAAAAATCAAGAATGATGTTCGATAAATTGAAAGCAAGTCAAATGAGTAAAAGTGAACAACGCGAGCTCAAAGGAGGTGCAGTAGCAACTGGACCTTACAAAGCAGCCCGAGATCAGGCTTATGCATCCAAAACTACAACCGAAGGCGACAATGAAGGAGACTTAGGTCCTGATAACGGCCCAAATGGTGGTGCCTGAGGCAGATTGTAAACTCGAGTATTGGAGTTGGTGTCTAAATCACCTGACACCAACCACTATGAGAGGCCGGATTACTGATTGATCTTATCTAGCAATCGCTTGGCCTCCACATTATTTTTATCCAGCATCAATGCTTTTTGGAGGGCTACTTTTGCTTTTGAGGGTTGTTTTAATCGAACCTCGCTTTTGCCCAATAAATAATATAAATACGAAGAACTTTTGCCTTTGGACAATACCTCTTTGGCTAAAACTTGCGCAACTTTGGCCTGCTCTACTCGTAAGAGCATCGCCACGGCTTGTTCCCAATCTTTTGTAGTAAAGGTGGTTGGTTTGATCAAAGGTTTCAGAACCGGTTGATTGCGTAAGTAGTAAAATGCTGGAAGATTTACCTTCCATTGTGGATTTTCTTCGATGGCTTTCTTTACCCAATAAGCAGCGCGTTCATCGTTGCCAAAAAGAGAATGTACCAGCGCGATTCTACTATACATTCCATTCCAACCCTGTAACAGCTTTTCTGCTTTTTGTAATTTACTAGTGGCCCGTTTTTGATTGCCCGCTCGTAGCGCATAAGTCGCTTGGTTAAGCACAATCCTACCATAATGGTAATCCAATAACTTTTGAAGCGCCTTGAAAGGAGTCTTGGAATGATCTACCCGGAGGTCTATTTGGTTGAACCATTGATTTTTACTTCCTTTTACCACCAAAGCAGCCGATTGTTTTCCGTGAATTTGCCCACCAGCGGCTTGTCCTGCCACCAGGCTTTTCAATAACCTTTGAGCTAAAGTACCCTGGGCATTTTGGTAAGTATCAGCCATCGTTTTCAGCACTTTTTTGTCTAGTTGGTTTCCCATGACCACAAATTGATCGCCAATGAGGTGCGCTGATTGGCCATTCCAATACTTCAACGCTTTCCCAGTAAATGCAAAGGCATTTCCGTTTTTATCAAGCCCCGAAACTTGCCGATAATGAGCCATTTTATCGTTTTTTTGGGTAAATAATATGGCCTCACGAATGGTTTTTCCTTGTTGTAACTGTTCAAACCCATTGAGGGCATAATCAGGTTCGGTTTCTGCAATGACCGAAAAAGCACCCACCCCAGGTTTGATATAGATGGTAGAGTTTCCTACATAAATATTATTGGTAGCTACCGCAATGCCCCACTCTTGACGGTTTTTGTCGTAAGCCAAAATAGAAAAAGTAGCATTGATGTTTTTATTGGTAAGTAGGCTGGGCAAGTTTTGACTAAACAAAGGACGAAAGCCGATAAAGAGTAGTAGAAAACAGACTAGTGACAAGTTTTGATAATGCTTTTTCATTGGTTTTTTGACAGGTTAATTGAGTAAACATCAGGTTCGGGAAAAGACAGAGAAAGGAGGTTTATCCAACCCAAAGTAAAGATGTGGTGATCATGTAAAGGTTGCAAGCCCTTGTAGTGAACTCTTAAAAAGTGAATTGGTAACATGAAAGAAGGTCTTTTTTGTAAAAAAGCATACTAATAGACACTTTAGCCCAAATTGGCCCTGGGGACACGGCCAACGGTGCGGCCGCGTCGTTTTGTTTGCTTCTCAATTCCGTAAAACCCTTTATAGATGAAATATTAAGCAAGGGAGTGTCCATCACTTCAATGAAACAAGAAATTGTGATTGGCGCTAAAAAATGGGGGTAATTTCTTGAACATTTCTTTGTTAATATCTCGTTATTAAAATAGAAAAAAAGACAAGATTGCTTAAATTATAGTATAAATCATTGTGCAATCAGAATAAGAAACCAAACTACACTATGAACGAGCTTCTGTTTACCAGTAATCAAACGCCTATTTATTTAGATCTTCAGCCCTTGGGCCAGGGAGGCGAAGGAAACGTATACAGGATATTGAATGATGACAAAAAGGCCCCACTGGTAGCTAAAGTGTACCATCCCCAAGAACTCGAAAAAGAGCAGCGAAATACTAGAGAAGGTTTGCCCACCCGAGAAGCAAAAATCAAATATTTGGTAACTTATCAGTCTGGTTTGTCCGATGACGTCCCAGTGATGTTTCCGGAAGAATTGTTGTACAATGGCCAAGGAGAGTTCAGGGGATTTTTGATGCGCCAGGCATTGGGCGAAATTGACCTTTCTAGTTTGAGTACCCTAAATATCTCTCCCAATTTATCGCTTAATTGGCACCAGCTATATGATCGTACCCACGTATTGGGGGTAGTGCGGCGGGCCAAATTATGTCAAAAAATTGCCGAAGTTTTTGAGCAAGTACATCAAGATGGACAGTTTGTGATGGTAGACATCAAACCCGAAAACATCAGGGTAGGCCTGAATGGTGAGGTGTCGCTCATTGACATGGACTCGATACAGGTGATAGAAGACAATGTAGTACGTTTTCCGGCCGAAAAACTGACCCCAGAATATTGCCCCCCTGAATACCAATACTTGAACTTCAAAAAAGACTTCATTCCTCAATCTTGGGATCATTTTGCCTTGGGGATTATTTTCTACAAAGTATTGTTGGGTTTGCACCCTTATACTGGGAGCTGCCTTCCGCCTTATGACAACTTGACTACGAATGCGCAAAAAATTGCCCATGGCTTATTTCCAAACGGTGTGCGAAAAGGTAAGTTTTCTATCATTCCTCATCCTCACGATGGCTTTCAAGCGATGCCTGCCGAATTACAACAATTGTTTTTGCGTTGTTTTGAGCGAGGGCATCGACAACCTAAAGTAAGACCAGATGCAGGAGAGTGGAAAAGCGCATTTGCTCGAATATCTGAAGAAAACTACCTGGATTTGGTGCCCCAAATGTCTGTGAATCGAGTAGCCTCAGGCCCAATCGATATTCCAGATCATCAAATTGATTCTTATACCCAGGCCATGGCTACTCACCAAGCTACGCCACCCAAAAAAGAATCTCGTATAGCCCTTTTTGGTTTTTTAGGAGCAGCTTTGTTGATTCTAACTTATCTGGGAGCCCTGTTTGATAACATTGCAGGAATTGACCCTACTACAGAAGCTGACTTTGCTTATTATAAACAACACGTACCAGGAGAGTTTGAATGGGCCGGAAACATAGTCGAAGGAAGGCGACTAGTCTTAAATTATGATAAATATGGCTACCTAAATAGCAAAGGAGAAATGGTTATACCACTCACATTTGAGAATGCAGGAGATTTCAAAGAGGGGTACGCCTGGGTAAAACAAAACGGGAAGTATGGTTTTATAGATACGGATGGTAAAATGGTCATTGAGCCTCAGTTTGATGGAGCAGGCTTCTTTTTCAAGGGGTTGGCCCAAGTATTGGTCAATACCCATCAGGGAACCAAGGTCTTCTTAATCAACCGTGATGGCAAGGCAGTCACCAATCGTTACGACTACATTGGGGATTTTTTCAAGGGCCGAGCGATTGTGCGCAACGGAAAGCAACTAGGGTACATTAACCAAAGTGGGCAAGAAGTCATTGAATTGAAATATAAAGTTGCGCAAAATTTTGATGAGAACGGGGAAGCTTTAGTAGGCATTGAGAAGAAAAAATATTATATTAATAGAAGCGGAGAGTTTGTGAGACGTTTTATAGAAGTTGTCAATCAAAATGCGCCGCGTACCGATTACTAGTACACCGGGAACGAAGTTCCTACCGCATTATTTGGAGTCTTTGACCCGCTGACTTTACTTCAAAAAGCTTACGTAGCTACGGCTATGCGCACTTTTTGAAGTGCGTCAACAGAACAAATACCCTCGAATAAATCTAGTATTTATTTCATCCCCAATGTACTAGTGCTTGATAATCAGCTAGTAATTGTCAATTTTTCTACAAAGCTACATTACATTCAGCATATTACACTATGGCAAAAATTACGGTTTACAATGCACATCGAGTTCCAGTATTGCTCGACCCTCAACCTTTGGGGCAAGGCGGAGAAGGAGTAGTATACAAAGCCAAAAGTCGTTACCTCAAGGGGAGTTATGTAGCCAAAATATACCATCCACAAGAGCAAACAGCGCTACGAGAAGCCAAAGTAAAGTACTTGATCCATCATACTCCTCAATTGTCCATCTCAAATAGTGCTATTTTTCCTGAAGAGCCCCTATACAACAAAGACCAAAAGTTCATTGGTTTTTTGATGAAACAAACGGTCAATCAGGTGGACATTACCTCTTTGTGTAGTTTAAAGCCATCAGCAAAGTTAGACAAAGCCTGGCATTATAAATACCATCGTTATTCTAAGTTGGGTACCCATAGTAGGATACGGGTATGTTACAACATTGCGCGCGCTTTTCATCAGTTACACCAAACTGGACAATTCGTGTTTGTGGACATCAAACCTGAAAATATCAAGCTTACTTACGAGGGAGAAGTATCACTCATCGATATTGACTCTATTCAAATTGCCGAAGGTGAAGAAAAAAAACTGAAATTTGCTGCTCAGAAAGTCACCCACGAATACAGCCCTGCTGAAATTCAACAACTCAATTTTAAAGCAGAGTATGTACCCGAACATTGGGATCGTTTTTCGTTGGCGGTGGTATTTTACAAAATATTGTTTGGACTGCACCCCTACACGGGTAGTGCTTTACCCCCTTATGAACAATTGATTACCAACGAACAAAAAATAGCCAATGGTTTATTTGTCCACGGTGAAAAAAAATCCTCCTTTAAGGTCATCCCGATTCCCCATCAAAACTTTTACCTGATTCCCAAGGTACTACAGAACCTATTTCTGAGGGCTTTTGAAGATGGGCACGCCAATCCTACCTTGCGCCCATCTATGCAAGAGTGGATGAATGGCCTGGATCAGGTGCCTGAGTTTGAACTGGAGCCAGTACAAGCTGCTTCGGGTTGGCAACCACTTCGCCAGGCAGCAGTAACCCAGCCACCGAGTATCGCCAGCGTAGCCAAAACCCAAACCAGGTGGCAGCGACTAAAAACTGGATGGACTGAGGATATGCTGGTATTTAGTATGATTAGCGTGATGGCTTTGTTTGGGGCGGGAACATTATTTGGGGTTGCCAGTGGAGTGGCCTTGTCAGTAGATGATTCGGTGGTGCGTTCTAAGCTGCGCATTGGAACATTTCACGAGGGGTTGGCTTGGAAAGAAATTGCCAAAAATAGATTCATCTACATCAATCGCTGGAATCAGAGGGCATTCAACGAGGTTTTCGAGGAGGCTTATGATTTCTCAAGCGGATTGGCAAAAGCGAAGAAAAGAGGGAAATATGGTCTCATCAACCATCGAGGACAGGTGATTATTTCGTTTAAATACGATCATATACAAAGAAATACCCTATCCAAGAGCAAGAAGGCAATTCAAGTAAAGGCAAACGGTAAGTTTGGCTTGATGAGTGAAGATGGAGAAGACATTATTCCTCTAGAGTATGATGAAATGTGGTACAATGCTCAAACCGGAATAGTAGAGCTGGCCAAAGATGGGCTATTTGGATTGTATGATCATGAAGGAGTAGAACTGGCTCCATTGAGGTTCAAGTCCCGATCCCAAATGTTAAAAGAGACAAAGGAATTACTTAAAATATATTATTCAATCAAATAAAAGTGTATATTTAAAAGTTTAGTTGATATAGTAAGCTTTTTCATTTGATAATAAAAATAAGTACATAGAAAAGAGTCATGAGCCAGGAATTTGAGAAAACAGGTGGAATGAAACGCAAAATAAAGTTCTCACGAGAGGCAGATCAAGAAGTTTCTAACACCAGTAAACGAGAAGATATATTTAAAAGCGTAGTGGTCACTGCATTTATTTTGGTGGCCTTGGTCATCATCATTCACCGCGTAAATGTCTCCAGATTGAAGCGAGCCAATACCAAAGAGCGTAAACTGACCCCTGCTGAACGGGAGCGCATCCGAAAATTCAATCGATATTCGTCGGTAGGTTATTTTCATGAGGGATATGCGCGAGCCGAAAAAAACGGTAAATATGGGTTTGTTGACAAAAACGGGAACGAGATTATTCCACCGAAATACGAGTGGGTAGGGCAGTTCAAAGAAGGAGTGGCCAGAGTATTTACAAATGACAAAGCCGGATATGTAGCAAAGAAAGGAAAAGTAGTCATTTCAGAAAAATATGACGATGCTTGGGAGTTTAGCCAAGGATTGGCCAAGGTGATGGTGCTCAAGCAAGTAAAAGATGAAAAAGTCCCTCATTATGGTTTTGTCAATAAAAAAGGGGTGGAGGTAGTGCCTGCAATATACCAAGATGCCCAAAGTTTTTATGATGGATTGGCGGCAGTAAAAAAAGATGACAAGTGGGGGTACATCGACTCTAAGGGCCAGGTGTTGATTCCATTTAAGTACAAAAATGCTCAAAGTTTTTACGAAGGATTTGCCATAGTAGAAATAAAAAAGGGCACTCCCTTTTTCATTAGTAAAACAGGTGAAGAATTTGACAACTTTAAACCCTATGCTGATGAAGCTGCTGCAGTGATGAAAGAAGGAAAGTGGGGATTTATTGATAAGAAAGGACGACTCATCGTTGATTTCAAATACGATGAGGTGCTTAATTTTAATAAGGGATATGCCTTAGTGAGAATCGGTAAGAAACGATTCTATATTAACAAAGAGGGAAAAAGGCTCAAAGGATAACAAACCCTCCTAATCGCGTTCTTTGTAGCACAATGAATACAAAATAGGGTGTTTTGTTCTCTGAGTAGTGGTATCCATCATTTCCTTCTGTCACCATAAATACCAACCAATATGAAGTTATACACCACTCAGCAGCACATTTTGCTTGATGAGCAACCTTTGGGGAGCGGGGCAGAAGGAAACGTTTACGAAATAGTGGAGCCTCAGGACCTTCGAGATTTCGTGGTAAAAGTGTATCATAGCCATGAGCAATCTAAAAATCGCCAACCCAAAATTGCCCAACTTATTGAGGTAAATAAAGCCGGGCAATGTAACCTACCCGAGCAGGTAATACTTC
Organism: uncultured Cytophagaceae bacterium; assembly: GCA_937899305.1. Taxonomy (GTDB): domain Bacteria; phylum Bacteroidota; class Bacteroidia; order Cytophagales; family Microscillaceae; genus Microscilla. The sequence continues at coordinate 3,623 of CALDJV010000661.1, read as the reverse complement.
CCCAAACGTGTGTATACGATTCGGAAAATCGTTTTGTAGGGTTTATGATGCCCAAGGTAGACACTCCCTACCATCTAACCTCTTTGTGTAGTTTGAATCTAAATGTGGGTTTGCCGCAGCAATGGTACAACAAGTACCACCGAGATATTGACAACCTGTATTTTAGGTTGGTGATTTGTAAAAACCTGGCTGAGTTGGTGACTCAAACTCACAAAATGGGGCACTATATATTTGCTGATTTGAAACCCGAAAACATCAAAATAAACTGGCAGGGAGAAGTGTTTATTTTGGACACTGATTCTATTCAAATTACCGACGCTTTGGCAAAGTCATTTTATCCGGCTGAAAAAATCACTCCAGAATATGCTCCTCCCGAAGCGCACCACTTTGACTTTAAGCACAACTACATATCCGAAAACTGGGATGTGTTCTCACTTGGAGTCATCTTTTATAAAATACTGTTGGGACTGCACCCTTATACCGGAACCTGTTTGCCTCCCTATGAAGATTTGGTGTCGAACGAACAAAAAATACAAGCCAATTTATTACCCATTGGCAAACAAAGAATCCACTTTGACATCGTTCCAGAACCTCACCAAAATTTTGAGTATTTACCTCTACCCATTCAGTCGCTGTTCAAAGCCAGTTTTCAAGCTGAACAATCGCTTAGGCCTACGGCAGGTGATTGGCAAGTTGCTCTGGAGACCCAACTTCAGCAGATGGAAGAGCCAACAATCAAAACATTTGATCTGACAAGTACATTGCCGCTAGACGCAACCAGTTTGGACAAACAAACTGAGGGGGAAATATTTAATAATCAACAAGTTAAACGGGATGTTGCCCATTTGGTGATGGCTAATCTGGGCGCATTCATATTTTTATTGATTTTGATCAAGTTTGTTTCAGGGAGCGGATTATTTCAACAAACGACTGTCGGGTTGGCCAGCGAACCTGAAAAAGTGTTGAAGGCAAGACTTGTTGCAGTAGATTTGCAGGGACGAGTTGAAATAAAGCGGCATCAGGTGAGCCACAAAGTAGGTTTATTTGATCGAAATGGACACATGTTATTGCCTTACGATTATGAATGGATTGGGAACTTTCGGGAGGGACTGGCCAGTATTGTATTGTATAATAAAACTGGATATGTCAACTATCAGGGCAAAATAATTATCCCGATGATTTTTGACGAGGGGTGGGAATTTGTGAATGGATTTGCCCAAGTGAGAATCAAGCAAAAAAGAGGGTTGATTGATCATCAGGGACAATTATTGACTCCATTGATATATGATCGGGTTTGGAACTTTGATCGGTCAAAAAACGGCTTGGCTCGGGTAGAAAGAAATGGAAAACAGGGTTTCATTGACCAACAAGGTAAAACCATCATCCCTGTGCAGTACGATTGGGTAGATGAATTTGCCGACAGCACGTTTACGATGGCGAAAAAAAACAATAGGACCTATAAAATAAATCGAGTAGGAAAAGTTTTGGAAGAAGTAGGGATCCTGAGTAGCTTGATGGTGAAATGAAATTTTCAAGTTTTTTCAAAAAAAAACTCCACTGCCTTTGCTTTCTCAAGTAACATAAAATGGTAATAGGAGTAACTCGGTATTGTTGAAAGAAATGGTAATGATGACCATCACCTATTTAGAGAGGATAAAAGATGGTAAATACATTAAAAAATAACAACTGAATGCGTGGGAACGAGTGAATATGAAGAATTACTACGACAAGCTGGAAATAGACAAATCGGCGAATCAAGAAGAGATCAAAAAAGCTTACCGCAGGTTATCAAAAAAGTATCATCCTGATATGCACCTGGGGGGGAATCAACACGCCGAAGCGGTTTTCAAAGAGGTCAAAGAAGCTTATGAAGTGCTCTCAAACCCAACTAAAAGATCCTACTATGACTATCAACTAGAATTGCTCAAGCAACAATCTAGAGTATACACTTACCAAACGCAAACGACTACTCCTTATCGTGCCAACAGAAACAATGCCGATACCAACCATTACAAAAGTACCCGCAACCAACGCACTAGAGTAACTATAGACAACTCTACGCGAGGGGCGAAAGGGATACTTCCCGTGTTTTTGGTAGGGCTTACAGTAATTGGCGGATTGATTTACTGGCTTTACATGACCAATGAACAAGTCAAACGCAACAAAGCTGCCATGCCTGACTATCAGGTGAAAGAGGCCATGCGTAAATATGATCATGTAATGAAATATGACTATGTAGATTATTACAATGAAGGCCGTACGTGGGTATTGAAAAATGGAAAGTATGGACTCATTGATTTGGAAGGAAATGAAATTACCGGAGCAATATATGAGTGGACCCAGCGCTTCAGAAATGGTTTTGCAGTGGTACAACGCAATGGTAAGTTTGGTTTTGTAGATAAAAAAGGGAAAGAAATTACCCCAATTCATTACGATTTTGTGGAAAATTTTGTCGAGGGGAGGGCGTTGGTGCTGAAAAACCGCCAATACAGTTTTATTGATACGCAAGGCAATGAAGTGGTACGTCTTAAGTACGATCGGGTGAGCCAATACAAAAATGGATTGGCGAGTTATAGTATCAATGGTAAATGGGGTTTTATTGATTTAACCGGTAAAGAAGTCATTGAGGCGACCTACGAAAAAGTGTATCCATTTAGTAATGGATTGGCGGCTGCTCGGGTGTATGGATCTTATTTGTGGGGCTTTATTAACCGAAAAGGCGAAATGGTTATCCCGTTTATCTATGATCACGTCAATAGTTTCGATAACCGTGGTGTAGCCGATGTAACCTACAAAACACGAACACGAGTAATCAGTAAGAAAGGCGAATGCCTAAAAGGTTGTGAATAATAGCTGAGGAGATCTCGTCCGCTCTCGGTTACTAATTGATAAGACATGAAGGATTATTATAAAAGATTAGAGATCAATTCTAATGCTACTTCTGAGGAGATAAAAAAGGCATATCGTAATTTATCTAAAAAATACCACCCTGACATGTACGGAGGGGTACATTCATATGCCGAGTCGGTTTTCAAAGAAATCCAAGAAGCTTACCAGACCTTGTCTGATGAAAACAAACGTAGTTGGTATGACTATGAGTTAAATTTATATTACAACCCACCCCCTAAACCTAATTATACTCCTCCCCAGGCTCCATCTTATCAATATACCCCAAGTGGCTCTTCTTCTCAGGCGAACCATCATCATTATCGCCCCCAAAAAGTAGAAAAAATCAATGTTTTTCGCCTTAGGGCATTTTGGATTATGTTGGGGATAGGAGTTGCCTGGTTTAGTGTAATGTTTACCTATTTTCTCAGAAACGAAGGCAAGGGAGGAATGGATGATTATGCCATTTCTTGGAACCCCAAGGCTAGTAAGGAAAAAATCAGAAATTATAAAATGCTGGACAAGTATGACCGAGTCGAGTCTTTTGACCAGGCAGTTGCTTGGGCTTACAAAGGTGGTTGGTATGAATTGATTGATACCACTGGCAAAATATTGTCAAAAAAATATCAGCAAGCAGGTAGGTTTTATGGTCAGGTAGCTGTAGTGAAGAAAAACGAGAAATATGGCTATATACATATTAGTGGCAAAGAATTGACTCCTCAACAGTACGATTTTGC
>CALDJV010000660.1 GCA_937899305.1 uncultured Cytophagaceae bacterium | reverse complement strand
AACTAATTGTTCCGCCTTTGGCTCATTGTTGTATTTTTCTATTGTTACATTGTTCTGCGAAGCGATAATTATATTCTTATTTTCGCAAATATGATAACAATTATATTGCTTCGCCTGCACTACTGTGGACTATGGACTGTCGACCGTGGACTAAAGAAAAAAACTACCAACTACGATCTACCAACTACCAACTAAAAAACTGTGGACCATCGACCGTGGACTGTGGACTGTGGACTAAATAAAACTCCGAACTACCAACTAAAAAACTATAGATAAAAATCAATAAATTTGAACGTCATTTGTATGACACCAATTAATCACTCATCATTACGCCATGTTTCTCGAAAAAATCAATTTGCTCAATTTCAAAAATTATGAAATGCTCGACCTGGACTTTTCTCCTTCGGTCAACTGCATCGTGGGCGATAATGGCAGTGGTAAAACCAACCTACTCGATGCCATTCATTACCTCTCAATGAGCAAAGGAGCCTTTGGGGGAGGCAACAATCAACATGTGCAACATGGACAAGACTTTTTTATGGTCAAAGGGGTGTTTCAGGCCAAGGACTTAGACTATGAGGTAACCTGTGGCTACAAAAAAGGGCAGGCCAAAGTATTTAAGGTCAACAAAAAAGCCTACGATAAAATCAGCGACCACATTGGGCGTTTTCCGGTGGTACTCATTGCCCCAAACGATACCGAAACCATTACCGAGGGCAGCGAACTTCGTCGTAAGTTTTTTGATAGCATCATTGCTCAATTGGATAAAGTATACCTGACCAATTTGATTGAGTACACTCATTATTTGAAGCAACGCAATGTAGCCCTCAAACAGTTTGCCGAGCGTCATTCGGTAGATCGTAACCTGATTGAGGCTTATAATCATAAGTTGATTCTGTTGGGCAGAGAAATTTGCGATAAACGCCAAGAGTTCATCAAAGAGTTTAGCCCCAAGTTTCAAGCGCATTACCAAGAGCTCACCGATAATAAAGAACGGACTGAACTGAAGTACCAGTCTCATTTTTTGGCCGATTCCTATGCCGATGACTTTCGGCAAGCACTCCAGGACGATTTGCGACTACAACGCACTACCAGGGGGATTCATAAAGACGATTATGATTTTTTGATTGATGAACATCTATTACGGAAGTTTGGCTCTCAGGGACAGCAAAAATCTTATATGATTGCACTTAAGCTCAGTCACTTTGAGATCATTAAAAATTATACTTTTCTTAAGCCAATTCTCTTATTAGATGATATTTTTGATAAACTGGATGACAAACGTATGGGAAAGCTCATGCAAATGGTGGCTGACCGTACGTTTGGGCAGATTTTTATTACGGATGCTCGGCCTGAACGTACTCAAGCAATATTTGAGCACATTGACGTGGAAAAACGTATTTTTACCGTAAACAAAGGAGAAGTAGTAGATATTATGGAAGATTTGGATTGAGGGTGTTGATTGTTAATTAATATATGGTTCCACCTTCGGCTCATTGTTAAATGGCTAAATGGTTATATTGTTCCGCTGCGCTCATTGTTGCATTTTTTCTATTGTTACATTGTTCCGCTACGCTCATTGTTAAATGGTTGCGCAAAGCGACGTATTGATTATTGATGTTTAATTGTTGATGATTAATTCTGCGAAGCTAAATATCATTTTTCATTTTACGTTTTACATTTTTCACTTAATTGCTACCAACTCCTAACTAGAGAAACCGTGGACTATGGACCATCGACTGTGGACTAAAGAAAACTCCTGACTACGAACTACCAACTAAAGAAACTAAAAAACAGAAACACAATAACTATGTATACAACATTTGATAACATGCCTGCGCACGCCCGGGTTTGGGTATATCAGGCAGATCGCACATTGAGTGAGGCAGAAATAACCGAAATGGAACAACATCTGCAAAACTTTGTAAGCCAATGGACGGCTCACTCGCGAGACCTCAAAGCTTCTGCTAAAGTATTTCCTGATCGGTTTGTGGTGCTGGCAGTAGACGAAAATCACCACCAAGCCAGTGGATGTTCCATCGATTCTTCGGTACGGTTTGTCCAGGAATTGGAAAAACACTACCAATTGAATTTGTTTGTACGTACCGACGTGGCTTATTTAGATGGCGAAACCGTAAAAACAGTTCCAGTGAGCAAGCTTAAGCAGCAGGTGGCAGAAGGAGTAATTAAATCTGATACCCAGGTTTTTAATAACTTGGTAGCCAATGTGGGCGAATTACGCGAAAAATGGCAAACCGAAGCCCAAAATTCCTGGTTGGCTCGGTATTTTTAGTAACGCTTCCAAAAACCTGACAGACTTCCTCATTCAATTATTTTAGTGAATCTGTCAGGTTCAAAACTCATCATTATTCATTTTATCTATGAAAATAGCCATCATCAATGGACCCAATCTCAACTTGCTGGGAAAGCGAGAAGTAGATATTTATGGCAACCAGGGCTTTGAAGAATATTTCCAAGCCTTGCAAAACCAGTTTACCAACGAGACCACCCTTACCTACTATCAATCTAACCATGAAGGAGACCTTGTAGACCAAATTCAATCGGTAGGTTATATCTTTGACGGCATCGTATTGAATGGAGCCGCCTATACCCATACTTCAGTAGCCATCGCGGATGCCATTGCGGCCATTACTGCCCCAGTAGTAGAAGTTCACATCTCTAACATTCACGCTCGAGAGGAGTTTCGCCAACATAGCTATTCTGCTCGCAATTGTGTAGGCGTGATTACCGGACTTGGGCTCAAAGGATATGAGTTGGCCATTCGGTATTTATTGGCTCAAAAATAAAGTTCTTGGCAATTGGGAAACCACTGCTCAATTTCTGCTTGCACCGCATCACTGAATGCATTTCCCGTGAGTTCTAGCCTTTGTAGTTGCTGCAACTGTGCCATTTCTTGAGGCAAATGAGTCAAATGATTGTTGTTGAGGTACAATTCTCGGAGTTGGGTAAGTTGCCCCATTTCGGGAGGCAAACTGGTCAATTGGCAGTCGTTAAGACTCAAGGTCGAGAGCGCACCTAGTTGCCCAATTACTGACGGAAGCCCCCATAGTGGATTGCGCTCACAATGCAAGTCTTCCAAATTGGCCAATTGTCCAATTTCAAGCGGAAATTGAGTCAACTCGTTGTCGCTCAGGTCCAGTTGCACTAACTGCTCGAGCTGACCAATTTCTGGAAAAATGACCATCAGTTGGTTTTTGCTCACGTCCAGATCAGATAATTTTTTCAAAGTTCCTATCCCCTTGGGTAAGGTCGCAAATTGATTGTTGCTAAGATCCAGAGTTTTCAGGTTTTGCAATAGTGCAATGTTTTCATAAAGGTAGGATAAACGATTACCACTCAAATCGAGTTGTTCTAAACAATGCATTTGAAACAATTCAGCAGGAACCGAATTTAATTGATTTTGCCACACTCTAAATACTTTCAACCGATCTAAATTACCAATTTCAGGCGGGAGCATAGACAACTTATTGTGGCTTAGGTCTAAAAAAGTAAGCTTCACTGCTTCGCCTATTTTTGGGGAAAGCATAGTAAGGCGATTTTCACTTAGATTGAGATGAGTCAAGCAAGGCAATTGAAAAAAGCAATGGGGTAATTCTTGGAGTTGATTTCTATTCAACTCTATCTTTTTCAGGTTTTGTAAAAGATGAAATTCATCAGGAATCATCTGTAGCTGGTTATCCGCTAATTTGAGTGCCTGTAGTTTGTCTAAAAATGCAATTTCAGGGGGTAACTCAATCAACTGGGTTTTACGAACGATGAGGAAGCTTAAATTTTGGAGCTGATTGATGTTAGACGAGAGCGTCGCCAAACTATTAAAAGCAATCTCTAAAGTCTCTAGGCTGTGAAGTTGGGTCACCTCTTCGGGAAACTCAAAGAGCTCATTCCCAGTTAATACCAGGCTTTTCAAGTTTTTGAACAAGGGCAACTCTGTATCAGTAAGTGGTGAATGAGTGATCGTCAAAGCTTCTAAGTACTCCAGTTCGCTCAAGTTTTTGGGCAAGGTCAGTGAGTGAAAATTACCGAGTTGTAGTTTTTTTAAATGAGTTAATCGGCTGATTGACTCTGGCACACGCCCCTCTTTTTGTGATGGATTTGTCACTATAATTTCAGAGGTGTTGAGTTGCGCCATTTGCTGGGGAGTAATGGCTGAGTGGGGATCTTCCAAAACAAAGAAAAAATGGTATAACTGCTGGTAATCATCCACGAAATCTTGATAGGCTGATACATCCAACCCCTTCAAAATCTCGAGTCCCAACGTAAGTGAGTCCTCATTGGAAGCAGAGAGCAATTGATTCAATTGTTTTTGATATAGCATATCAACGCGATTTTCTAATATAAACAAGCATCACAATCAAGAAAAACACACTTGGTGAGAATTTAAAAAACAGGTCGACTGGGCTTTACAAGCATTCTTACCCAACTTTTGGTTATATTTGGTTATTGCTGCGCAATCTTAGTAACGCGTTCGCAATAACTGTCGGTTTTTCTCTACTTCCTGAACTGCTGGGCTTCGTTATTTAGCCTTTGGCAGAGCTCGGCACAGCAAAGCTGTAGCCGTCGGTTTTATTGCCCATAGCCCTGCTATGAGCGCAAAATTTATCCTGTAAGGAACTCTGAGACCCAACAATTCATGTATATGACCAAATCGGACACTTATTTTGAAAGCGTTACTTAGGTGTGTATGGCTGTTTTCTCGACTCAATTTTATGAAAAATTACTATCAAATTTTAAACGTCCCCTCCAATGCAGGAGAAGAAGAAATTAAGAACGCCTACTATGCCATGGCCAAAAAATTTCATCCTGATAAAAACCTGCGCAACCCTTATTATTCTGCTGATAAATTTAGAGAGATACAAGAAGCTTATCGC
>CALDJV010000659.1 GCA_937899305.1 uncultured Cytophagaceae bacterium | reverse complement strand
AAAGTTTTTCCTTCATTATTCGATATTCGTTGATCGACATTCAAAATTCATTTTTGTCATGGCAATTCTTAACTTAATGACATTGGGAGTTCATTGATCAATATTCGTCATTCATTTTTTTAAAATAGCGCTTCACTTAATGACATTGAGCCTCAGGAAGGTAAATCCAGCGAATTTTTCTCGAGGTATTTGGCCGAAGCCTGCAATTGTTTGAAAAAAGAAACGCCATAGGCTCGAGCATTGATGGCTCTGACATGAGAAAGGATATCCATTTCGCTGACCTCATTTTTACTTGCTTTGCGTAGTCGGATCAGTTCATCAGCGCAACGTTGATAATTGGTTTCGTTTTGAGGCACCTCATAGGCCTTGAAAGCGGCATCTACTTCTGTCCGGATAAATTCCACACTGTAATTTCCAGCAAACTCTCGAGCCATTTGCTGCAGTGCTACCGAGTCGGTGTTGGTTGGTTTGCTGGAAGAACAAGCCCCTAAACCTAAAAGCCCGAACAAAAAAATTATCCGAAAGCCCAAGCTCCCGGATAATTTCCATCTATTTTTTGAATATAAATACATAAAATCAGGTTAATTCAAAGCCAATTCGTTTTTGTGAATGGTTTGTTTACGATCAGGACCAATAGAAACCAGCGTAATAGGTACTTGAGTAGCTTCCTCAATAAACGAAACATAGTCCAATACCTCTCCAGGTAAATCCTCAAAAGAAGTAATGCCTTCCAGGTCTCGGTTCCATCCTTTGAATACTTTGTAAATTGGCTCAGCCAACTCTTCGGTGAGGTTGTAAGGCAGTTGGTCGGTAATCTCGCCATTTTTGAGTTTGTAATGCGTACAAACCTTGATTTCCTCAAACTCGTTCAATACATCAGCCTTCATCATCAACAATTGCGTCACTCCATTGATCATGACGGCATACTTCAACGCAGGCAAATCGAGCCAACCACAACGACGAGGACGTCCAGTAGTTGCTCCAAACTCATTGCCTATTTTAGCAAGCTTTTCCCCTGCTTCGTTGAGTTGTTCAGTTGGAAAAGGTCCACTACCTACCCGAGTACAATAGGCCTTGAAAATACCGTACACTTCTCCAATATGACGAGGAGCAATACCCAAACCAGTACAAGCCCCGGCCACAATCGTATGTGAACTTGTCACAAAAGGATAAGACCCAAAATCTATATCTAACAACGAACCTTGAGCTCCCTCGGCCAAAATGCTCTCTTGAGCCTGAATAGATTCGTTGATCATGTACTCGCTATCAACAAAATGGAATTGTCTTAGGTAATCTACCGCTTCAAAAAACTCTTTTTCCATTTCAGAAGGGTCACATTCGTACTCTAAAAACTGGAGTAAACGTGCGTGACGACTCAAGTGCTCTTGATATTTATCCTTGAAGTTGTCGCTTAGCAAATCTCCCATTCGAATGCCATATCTACCCGTTTTATCCTGATAAGTAGGCCCAATACCACGCAACGTAGAGCCAATTTTTTTATCTCCTTTAGCCTTTTCGTGAGCTGCGTCCAACAGCTTGTGAGCAGGCAAAATCACATGAGCTTTTTTAGATATAAACAGATTACTTTTCAGGTCGAGGTTGTATTTGGCTAGCCCTTCTATTTCTTTTTTCAATACAATGGGATCCAATACCAACCCATTCCCAATGATATTTTTAGTATCGCCTCGAAAAATACCCGACGGAATTTGATGTAGTACATGTTTAATACCATCAAACTCTAGAGTGTGTCCAGCATTGGGCCCACCCTGAAAACGTGCTACTACCTTGTATTGAGGAGCCAGAAAATCTACGATTTTTCCTTTACCTTCATCTCCCCACTGTAATCCTAGTAAAATATTTACGCTCATTTTTTAATATTTGAAATCTCAGATAATCACCTCTCCCATTATCTACTGGTGGAGGCTTTTATGTAATTTTGGAAATTCTACCGCCAAATCTGCCTCAAAAACAGTATGTTATCGATGACTGGTTTTATTGCATACATTGCTACTATTCGTTGTCAGAGGCTCCAGCAGAAATTTCTTGTTCCAACAATTGTATTGCTTCCTCTTTTGAATAAGCGATGGTAAATATAGCCGATAATTTGGTTATAATTAGCAGATTTTTAATTTGATCAGAAGGATTAATCAATACTACTTCTCCTTCCCGATTCCTGAATTTGGTCAATACCAAAATCAAAGTATTGATTCCAGTACTATTCATGTAGCGCAACTTGGATATATCGATGGCACATAACCTAATTCCTTGCTCGATGGCATCTTCTATGATGATTGTCAAGCCCGTATCACGAGGAATTTCAATAAGATCTCCTTCAAACTCTAAGAGTAATTTTTGATTTTCTATAGTATGTTCAAAATTCATTTCTTTACATTTAAGAGAATAAAATCTGGATATGTGCCTATCTAGTTTTCTAATTCTGTACAAGACTTACTAGTGCTCCAGGTACTAACTTGCCTTGTTCACCTCTAGGGCAGCCTTGTTTTCACAACCGGGTCGATTGCATTTGCCATAAAATACCAAAGAGTGGTGCATAATTTCAAAATTTAAGACATCACCTACCATGTTTTGGATATTTTGGATACGAGGGTCACAAAACTCCACTACGTTGTGACACTCAGTACAAATCAAATGGTCATGTTGTTTATAGCCATAGGCCTTTTCGTACTGAGCCAGGTTCTTTCCAAATTGATGCTTGATCACCAAATCACAATCTACCAAGATGTCCAATGTATTGTACACAGTGGCTCTACTAACCCGGTAGTTTTTGTTTTTCATGCTGATGTAAAGTGATTCTACATCAAAGTGTCCACCTCTGGTATAGATTTCTTCTAAGATGGCAAACCTCTCAGGAGTTTTCCTTAATGACTTATTTTCGAGATATGCAATGAATATCTCTTTTACTTTGTCTAATTCTTCGCTGTTCAATGCCATGGCTAATATTTTAAATCCATTATAGTCGTGTTCATAACTTTATTTCGGTGTTGAGAATTCCATTGGTTTCAAAGAACGTATTTTTTTGTTTAATCTTTCAAACTTTGGTATACCCTTTTTCTATACAAATATAGAACAATTTTATTTCCCTGAAACCTTTATTCGTCAGTGTCGCAACGATCTACCCCTACAATCCCTTCTACCTGTCTGATTTTGGTAATCAAAGTTTCTAGATGTTGGGTATCGTATACAAATACTTTGATGTTTCCCTCAAATATGCCTTCATCGGTAATTCCAATATTCATCGCGCGCATGTTGACCTGCAAATCTCCTGAGATTACTTGTGTGATGTCCTTGATCAATCCCATTCGATCGGTTCCTTGCACTTTCAGAATGGCCAAAAAGGCAGATTCTCTTTGCGACTTCCATTGAGCTCGAATGATACGATCGCCATGTTGGGCCATTGCTTTGACCATTTGGGGGCAGTCGGTTCGGTGAATCTTGATCCCGTCGTGAATGGTTATGAAACCAAATACATCGTCTCCTGGCAAAGGATTACAGCATTTGGCGAGGGTATATTCTATGCCGCTCTCATCGCCAATAAACAACGTATCTATTTTTGACTTGGCTTTCTTTCTGCCGCCCACTTCTGGAGCAGCTACGGCCGCTTTCTTTGCTTCTGCATCTCGTTTTGTCTTCCACTCTTTGAAACGATTGATGTGCTGTGGGGTAATGTACCCTTTGCCAATGGCATGCAACAAATCGTAGGATTTTTTGAGCTCTAAGAAAATCTTAATTTGATCTAATAGCGTCTCATTGTAATGCAACCCCAAATCAGCTAACTTTTTTCGGAGAATGTGCAATCCTTTGCTGACCACAATTTCCTTTTGGCTCTTGAGATATTCCTTGATTCCAGCTTTGGCTTTGGTAGTTTGCACAAAACGCAACCAGTCAGCGCTCGGGTTTTGCTTTTTAGAGGTAATGATTTCTACCTGATCGCCGTTTTTGAGTTGATGGTTCAAGGGCACCAATTTCTGGTTTACTTTAGCGCCAAGGCAATGGTATCCAATCTCGGTATGCACATGAAAAGCAAAATCTAGAGCAGTCGCCCCGTTAGCCAAGGTGAGCAACTCTCCTTTGGGAGTAAATACAAACACTTCCTTCTCGAACAAGTCTTGACGAAAATCATTGATGAACTCCGTTGCAGTCCACTCTCCTTTTTTGCTTTTTTCCCTTAAATCACGGATCAACCCCAACCAGGCGTCCAAGCCCGAATTATCGGGTCGTTTTCCGTTTTTCTTACTATTCTTTTTATCTTGTTCCTTGTATTTCCAATGGGCGGCAAAACCTTTCTCGGCAATTTCATCCATTCGTTCGGTCCTTATCTGTACTTCTACCCATTTACCTTCTGGCCCCATTACCGTAGTATGCAATGATTCATAACCATTGGCTCGAGGAGTACTAATCCAATCCCGCAAGCGATCCGGGTTGGGATTGTAAGAATCGGTCACCAAGGAATAAACCCGCCAACAGTCAGGTTTTTCGTGATCGGAATTTACATTAATGATAATGCGAATGGCAAATAAGTCGTATACTTTCTCGAAGGGTATGTTTTGCACCTTCATCTTGTTCCAAATAGAATAGATGGACTTGGGTCTACCCAGGATACGCGCTTTGAATCCTGCATTAGAAATAGAGTCGCGTAAAGGGGCAATAAAATCTTCGATGAATTTGTCCCGTTTTACCTTGGTTTCATTGAGCTTTTGGGCAATATCGCGATAAGCCTCTTGGTGGGTATATTTTAGGTACAAATCTTCTAGTTCTGATTTGATTTTATACAACCCAAGACGATGAGCCAGTGGCGCATAAATATAAATCGTTTCAGAAGCAATTTTGAGCTGTTTGTGGCGGGCCATGCTATCCAAGGTGCGCATGTTGTGCAGGCGATCAGCGATTTTCACCATAATTACGCGCACGTCGTCCGACAGCGTCAACAACATCTTGCGAAAATTTTCGGCCTGCTGAGAAATGTTGCGGTCAAACTCGAAGTCTTTGACATCGGTCGACGAAATTTTGGTCACCCCATCTACAATTTTAGCGATTTTGGTACCAAACTCCCTTTCAATTTCTTCAATGGTGACTTCGGTATCTTCTACCACATCGTGTAGCAAAGCGGCAGCGATTGCAGTGGGCCCCAGGTTGATCTCCTCAACCACAATTTGGGCTACCGCAATCGGGTGAAAAATGTAAGGTTCTCCCGTTTTACGGCGCATTTCTATGTGTCCGTCGGCCGCAGTTCTAAATGCTTTTTTAATCAATTGAGCGTCCCCCTCTTTAAAATAAGGGCTGGCCGCTTTTAACAGGTGGCGATATCTTCTTAATATTTCTCGTTTCTCCTCCTCCGTCTGGTTATCAATCTTGTGCGCCATTTTATTTATCATCAAACTAATTTCTTAATATCACAATCAATACAAGAACAAATTTATCGGCTTTCTAAATTTTGATCCCTTTCTTAACAAAAGCCTTTTTTTAGTAGTTTGGTTGAACTACTCAGCCTGAATATCGTGAAACATAAATAAATTACGGTTTGTTTTTAGATGTAATGGGTTCTCGAGATCTATCGAGTCTACAAACATCTCATCATTACCCATGAGGATTTGATGTCAACTGCAAATGAATTGTTGTTTCACCGTAATAACTTGAGTATTTACTGTCAATATGGTATTTATACCGTGGTTAATTACTTAAAAATTGCTACTAATTGGCTGGTAGTAAAACACTTACTCTAAACTACTCAACTCACCTTCAATTCGTCGTCTTTTGAATATCTGTAAAAATTCAATATACTTAATTTTTAATATAAAAGGAAATGTTTCATTCAAGAACTCTCAGGGATTTTCTCACATTTGAATTGTTCTTTTGCGATTACCTACTTTGAGCATCACTTTTCGCAAAAATGTTAAAATATCTTATATTTACCCTGATATGATTGTATAATTGAAGACCAATACCTTTCGTTGTAGAAAGTATAAACATCATTTACCGAACTATATTCAATTACAAACACTATTTATGAAAACTAAACTATTACCTCAATTTTTACCTTTTTACCTCCTACTTTGTATTTACTTTTCACCATTGCTGGTTCACGAGACCTCCGCTCAAAATAAGAACTGGGCGCTGGTGATGTCAAAATACACCAAATATAAGCGCCAAGTATGGCTCAAAAAAAGTTTTTTCCCTCGAGATGACATCAAACGCTACTGGAAACTTGGTTACGTGATTACCGATGTTTCGTATGGTGACAGTAACTGGATTGTCATTTTATCGAAGGGTACTCAGTATGGGACCCAATCTTGGGCTACCCGAACTAGTTTTCCGCGTGAAAAAATCAATGACTACTGGCGTAGAGGCTATACTGTCACTAGTTTGGCTTATGGCAATGGGCTCTGGGCAGTGGTAGGCACCAAAAACAGTGGATTAAGCCGCCAATATTGGGCAACCAATACGGCATTGCCTAGCGGCAAGATTGATGAATATTGGCGCAAAGGCTATTCGGTTACTGACTTGACTTATGGAGGTGGCAAGTGTGCCGTCATGATGTCTCGAGGCTCCGACTACCGCTCTCAAATCTGGGTACGCAGTAGTAACTTCCCATCTGATCGAATCAAAGAAAAATGGGCCCAGGGCTACTCTATTACTAATGTAGCCTATGGGGGCGGCAAATGGGTGGTGATATTTAGCAAAAACACGGGCTATCGCCAATCTTGGGCTTTGCGAAACTACTACCCCACTACCCGTATCGATACTTATTGGAAAAAAGGATATGCCATTACCACCATCGTAAATGGTCGCAATGGATCTTCTAATAACAATTCGTCAGTAGTGGCTACTACCAAACCCAAGCCTGTCATTCATTGGAATGCCCCCTCAGGATATGCCATGAGCACGCGCGAACGGCGTTTTCCAATTGATGTTTGCATCAGATCGGCTTCCTCGGTGACCAGTGTAAGGGTATATGTAAACGACCGCCTACAATCTACTCGTGGCTTTGAGGTAGTCAAGGCCAATGACTGCGCCAAGAGCATCAAAACCCGGGTATCACTCTCTAGCGGCAGCAATGCCATCCGAGTAGAAGCCACCAATGCTGGAGGAAAAGTGATGTCTACCAAACGGGTACGCTACATTCCTGAAGCTACCGAAAACACGACTGCCAAAGCTACGGTGAGTTGGACTGCTCCTAATAGCTATACCTCTACTACGACCGATCGCAACTACACGCTTCAAGCCTGTGTAAAATCAGCCTCACGCGTACGCAGTGTACGCATTTATGTCAATGGTACCCTCCAGATCAACCGTGGCTTTGAGGTAGTAAGTGCTGAAAACTGTGCTCGAAACATCAATAAAACCATTGCCCTGAGAAAAGGCGAAAACAACGTTTCTCTAGTGATTACCAACGCGGCTGGCGCTATGACATTTCGACGAAAAATCACTTCTCGAAGAACGATCGCCAGTACCGGAAACACCAAAGGAAAAAGGTATGCCTTGATTATTGGCAATGCTGATTATCAGAATGCGCCATTGAAAAACCCAGTGAATGATGCCAAAGCAATGGCTCGTGCCTTGCGCCAAGTGGGATTTGAGGTAATAGAGCATACCAATGTAAATCAGGAAACGATGGAAACTGCAATTACCCAATTTGGCAATAAAATCAAAAGAGGAGGTGTAGGTCTATTTTACTTTGCCGGACACGGGCTTCAGGTAAATGGTGAAAATTACTTGCTTCCCTTGAAAGCCAAAATCGACAAAGAACAACACGTAAAATATCGCTCAGTAAACTTAGGATTGGTATTGGCTGAGATGGATGCTGCCAGTAACCCCATGAATATTGTCATTTTGGATGCCTGCCGCAACAACCCCTTCAAACGAAGTTTTCGCTCTGCTACCCGAGGTTTGGCCAGCACTACGGCACCTACGGGTACTTTCATCGCTTATGCCACCGCACCTGGCTCGGTAGCCGCCGATGGAGAAGGATCCAATGGTTTGTATACCCAAGAATTATTACGCACTTTGAATACACCCGGATTGACCATCGAGCAAGTATTTAAGCGAGTGCGGGCCAAGGTATTACAAAAAACCGATGGCAAACAAACTCCTTGGGAAAACTCGTCTATCATTGGTGATTTTTACTTCAGAAAATAAATTTTCAATTACTCTATTGTTGTATTGTTAAATGGTTTTGCCATGCATCACCAACTGATCAACGAGGGAGTAACAACACGAAGAATCAAGCCTAAAGAAGCAACAATAAACCATTCAACAACGGGCTATCCCATTTAAGAAAATATACCTAAACATTCAATTATGAAACACTACTTTTTAACATTTTTATTGGCAATGTTCAGTGTTGCCGGGTTTGCTCAGGAATACAGCCTGGGGATGGAATTAGACGATGAAAAATATGCAGAGGTTCCATTGAAAGCTACCCTGATGACCCGTGACTATACATCATTGCCGGCCAAAGCTTCTCTAAAAAAATGGTGCCCTATTCCCAAGAGTCAGGGACGGTACGGAACCTGTGTGGGTTGGTCTTCGGCTTATGCAGCTCGTACCATTGTGGAAGCCAGAAGCAAAGGATGGACCGACAAACAAAAAATTACCAGTAATACTTTCTCACCGGGTTTTTTATATAAATTGATCAAGTATAAATCGGACTATGGTTGTAAACGAGGCTCTCATATTTCGGATGCCATGCAAGTAATGATGAACCGTGGAGTACCCAAATACACCGTTTTACCTACCAGTTGTGTTTCCGAAATTCCAAGCAATGTTTTCAACAAAGCCAACAGCTACAAAATTCAAGATTATGCGCGCTTGTTTGATCAAGGCTACGGCAAAAATTTGAAAATTCGTTCTATGAAAAAATCCCTGGCGGCTGGGCATCCTATCGTGATTGGGATGAAGTGCCCAAGGTCGTTTTTCAAGGCTAAAGGTTTTTGGAAACCACTCGAGAACCCGAATTTACGCTATGGAGGTCATGCCATGTGCGTTATTGGATACGACGACAGCAAATATGGAGGAGCCTTTGAGATTATGAACAGCTGGGGGACCAAATGGGGGAATCAGGGTTTTATCTGGATCAAGTACGACGACTTTGCCAACTTTACGAAATATGCTTATGAGGTCATTTACTTCCCTAAGAAACTACCCGGCAAAGTAGACCTTTCGGGTGAGCTAAAATTCGTGCTTGCTTCTGGTAAAACAATGGAAGCCGATTACCTTCGTCAAACCAATAAGGTAGCCTACTACAAAATGAAAAAGCCTTATGCTTCGGGAACCCAGTTTCGCATGTATATCTCCAACAATCAACCAGCCTACGTGTATGCCATTGGTTCTGATTTGACCGAAAAAACTTTTATGATTTTCCCCAATAGCCCCCGAATTAGCCCAGCACTGAATTACAAATCAAATAATGTGGCCATTCCAGGAGAAGCATATTACATTAAAATGGATAATAATATTGGTACAGATTATATGTGCTTTTTCATTAGTGAGCGGCAAGCATTTTGATTAAGAGGCATATTGCCCAAAAAAT